>QNBK01000270.1 GCA_003644105.1 Spirochaetota bacterium
CCGATGGAGATGGTCACTATTGGTTCAAATCAATCAGGAGTTTCCATGGGGCGGTTTCGGCCAGTCTGGAAAGCCTGGAAGATCTGGCCGATTTTGCCGTAGATGAGCTGGATGATAAGCAGTCGAAGATTCTCGGGGAAGCCTACCGGCGGGTGGAGGCTCTGCTGTACTAGTCTGCCGGTTACCAGATTATCTCTACATCATAACGCTCGATCTGTGCATCTTTTGTGATTATTGGGATTTCCCGGTTCCGGGACTGGGAAATCAGAATACGATCGAATGGGTCTTTATGAAACTGTGGTAAGCGCCCGAGTTCCAAAGTATCATCAAGGGAAATCTCCAAAATCTGCAGTTTGTGTTTTCTGATATTGTGCAGAAGAAAGCGGTCAAGATCCTGAGGGATTGAAAGTTTTCCAATACCAACTTTAATTGAGATTTCCCAGGATGAAACAACACTGAAGAAAAGTTGAAACTCGGGGTTTTCGAATAATTCTCTTGCTGTTTTACTGAGATTTTCGGGGAAGCTGACGGCCCAAAGGAAAGTGTGAGTATCCAGCAGATATCTCATGAATAGAATGGCTCAAGGATTTCATCCGGTAATGGTGCATCAAAATCATCAGATATTGTTATGAGTCCTTTGAACTCTCCCAATTCACGTTTATCGGCCTGAGTGTATGGTTTAAGAAAGACCGTCGGGTTGCCCGCTCTGGCAATGATAATCTCCTCACCCTGTTCAGCTTTCCGGATAAGCTCAGACAGCTTTGTTTTTGCCTCATGTATATTGACGGTCATGTTGAAACCTCTTATACCAATATTAGCTAACCATGTTAGCTAAGTCAATGATTTTCAATCCGCTTTAAATACCCACAGCCGGTTAACGATGTAGCCGACACCGGTATAAAAAACCATTCCACTTATTACCCCGGCAAGTTCCGGCCATTCCAGTTTTTCAATCAGCCCAAGCTGAATGAGCTGCACCAGGCCCAAAAGAATCAAAGTTACAAGCATAAAGCGGAGAAACATGGTGGTTTTCGGTGCATTTCCTTTTTTGAATGTGAAGAATGTATTCATTACAAAACTGAAGAGTATGGCGATGGCGTAAGCCAAAGCTGTGTATGCGGCATAGTGCCAGCCGGTTTTATGAAGAAGCCAGGCGGCCAGAGAAAATACAGCCGTATTCATCAGACCCACCAGACCATAGCGGAAAAGTGTGAAGAACTCTTTGATGAATGTTTTTTTATTCAGCATATCTTTTTTTATTGTTGATATAATTTCAGCCTGAAGTATTTACTCATTAGTCTAAAATGTTTGTCCAGAGTGAACAGGAGAGACTCATAATGAATGGCATTCTGAGCAATAATCAGATCGGGAAGACCCACTCGATTGATCCCGTTTCTCAGGTTTTTTACCTGCATATCTATGATGCCGTTCCAGTCGATGCTGATCTTTTGTAATTCAACATGATGGAGAAGATTTATAAGATGATCTTCATTCTGATACTCCAGTGAGGGTATCATTTCTGCAAGGATGAGTTCATTGGTGCAGATTAAATTGGATTCAATCATGGATTGCAGGGGTTTTGCGCAATTATCACCCTTGAAAAAGGATATCCAGATGGAAGTATCTACAAGGATTCCATTCATCGGTCTCTGAGCACATCCAGATCGATCTCCAGGTTAACTTTTCCGAAATAATTCTTCAGCTCAAGTATTTTTTCCTGCTGAACCAGGTTCCGGATTGCCGTCTTTATCAGTTCTGTTTTTGTTTTTATATGAGTCAGTTCCATGGCTTCCTCAATCATTGAAGATGGAAGATCCAGTGTTGTACGCATAAAACCTCCTGTATTATGCATAATATATCACTAAATCATATGCATAGCAAGAAATGGTATAAGTCAATTCCAGGGGTATGTAATACTGAATGGATCTGTTTCACCTTGAGAATCCCGGACAGTCAGGGTGTAGCCGGAGGAAGTGATATCGATTCGGGTTCCGCCGGAAAGGGTGTATGAAAAAGCATAGGAGAGAGACGGCATTATCCAGGTGGAATCATTGGCGCTATGAGGGAAACCCATTTATTAAAATCAGATACTAGCCCTTGACACTATTAGTGCGCTTCACTACCTTTATATATGATCAAAAGCTTCAGAGATAATATTACAAGAAGCATTTGGGATAGAAAAAGAATCAAGGGATTTCCAGGTGATATTTTCAACATTGTAAGAAGAAAACTTGGATTCCTTGAAGATGCCGTAGACCTGGTTGATTTACGTATCCCGCCCGGGAACAGATTGGAAGCTTTAAAAGGTGATCGGGAAGGACAGTACAGCATCCGGATTAATAATCAATGGCGTGTTTGCTTCAGATGGAAGGACGGAAATACATTTGATGTAGAGATTACCGATTATCACTGACAGGAGATTAATATGAACAGCAATTTAATTGAATTATCCACACCCGGGGAAGTCTTGAAAGAGGAATTCCTGATTCCCATGGGTATTACACAGTACGTTCTGGCAAAAAGTATTTTTGTTGATCCTCCAAGAATTGCCGCAATCATTAAGGGTAAAAGAAAAATCACAGCCGATACGGCTTTAAGGTTTGCCAAGTTCTTTGGAAACTCTGCGGCGTTCTGGATGAATATGCAGAGCCGATACGATCTTGAAACTAAAAGGGAAGAAAAAATCAGAGACTTGAACCTGATTACCCAGTTCCATATGGCATCGTAACATCCCGACTGGTTCTGTGCTTATTCAATCCCGAGAACGGCATCCAGATCCGGCTCAGGTATTTCCTGGAGAACCGGTTCACCGGGCCCTTTCATCAGGACAAAGCGCAGCCGGCCGTCTTTTTTCTTTTTATCATCCACCATGGCAGCTTTGATTTCACCGGGGGCCACCTGGGGGGTAACAATGTCAAAGCCATAGTCGGCAATAAGACGGCGGGTTTCATAAGCCCAGTCTTTGTCTGTCAGCCCGATACGTTCACCCAGAGCCAGAGAACGTAAGATGCCCCAGGCTACAGCTTCACCGTGGCTCCAGCGGCTGAAATTTGTAGCCGCTTCCAAAGCATGACCGAAGGTATGCCCCAGGTTGAGAAAGGCCCGTTTGCCCTGCTCCCGGAGATCGTCAGAGACAATGTCGATTTTCACTTTTACCGCAGCTGGTATCAGCCGTTCGAGGGTTTGGGCATCCCGGGCAAGAATGGCATCCCGCTCATTGGCAACAATATCAAGTAAACCACCGGTTCCCGGGCCAGGGGTAAGCATGGCGTGTTTGAGAACTTCAGCCATACCTGAGAGATATTCCCGTTCGGGCAGAGATTCCAGCATGCAGGGACAGATACGCACCTCTTCGGCTGGATAAAAGCTGCCGACGAGGTTTTTAACGCCGCCGAAATCGAATCCGGATTTTCCTCCGGTGGCGGCATCAACCATGGAGAGCAGTGTTGTTGGAACGAGTATAAGCCGGCAGCCCCGCATGTAGATGGATGCGGCAAAAGCGGTTACATCGGTAACAACCCCGCCGCCGATTCCGGCTATCAGGCCGTCCCGGCCCATGGAAACAGCGAGAGCCCGGTTTATGATGCGTTCCACCGAAGCCCAGGTTTTGGCCGATTCACCCGGGGGAAGTGCCAGGGAGCGCTCGGGGTCGCGGTCGGCAAAAAGTTGAGCGGTATTACCGTCAAAAACCGAAAGAGCTGCTTCAGAGGGGAGAAGTTCATCCCTTGAAACATGGAGTATACGGGAAGTTCCCCCGGAATAATTCAGAACGGCTATTTCTTTCATGCCCGGACAATATAGCGATACTCCGGTGTTGAGTCCATATGAAGAATCACAGAAATCCACTATGATATTTGACAATGCAGAATGAAGATTTAAATATCGCTCTGGTACACGACTGGCTCACAACTTTCGGCGGGGCCGAGCGGGTGGTGGCACTCTGGAAAGAGATTTTTCCAAAAGCACCTCTATACACCTCTATATACGATGAGAAGACTCTGGGGGATATTTTCCCCAAAGAAGATGTACACACCAGCTACCTTCAGAAGCTTCCCGGGGTTCTGAAATACTACCGAAAGCTGCTCTCCTGGATGCCCCGGGCTTTTGAGGAGTTTAATCTGGATGATTTTGACATCGTTCTTTCCAGCTCCTCATCCTGTGCCAAGGGGGTACTTACATCGTCCTCCACTTTTCACGTCTCCTACGTACACTCTCCCATGCGCTACGCCTGGGATCTTTACCATGAATACCTTGATTCCTCAGGGCCTGTTACCCGTTTTGCCATGCGCCTAATGATTCCGAAAATCAGGCAATGGGATGCATCCACGGCCAACCGGGTGGATTTGTTTCTGTGTAACAGCAACGAAGTGGTTCGAAG
>QNBK01000271.1 GCA_003644105.1 Spirochaetota bacterium
GGCAGCGGCGGCAGAGGTCATCCAAAAAACAAGAAAGTTGACAATGTATATACATATATGTTAAAATGAAAACGTGGAGATTCTCTGGGATAAAGAAAAAAATAAACGGCTGATTCTGGGCCGGTCGGTGTCTTTTGAGGAGATTTCCGGGAAGATTCTAAGTGGTGAGATTCTTGATGTTCTTGATAATCCGGGCAGGAAGAACCAGCAGTATTTTGTCCTCTATATTCGAGGGTATACATGGGCGGTTCCCTTTCTGATTGACAGGCAGAAATGAATTATCCTGAAAACGGCCTTTCCAAGCCGGAAATTTCATAAGCTCTATGGAGGGAAAAATGATTCATCTCGATAAAGAAGAACAGAGATTTGAAGATGAAATAGATCAGCTTGTACCTGTTACGGGAAAAAAGAAAGCCGAAATCGAGGCTATTCTTGCACGTGCCCGGAAGAATCGGGCCATCAGTCTCCGCATTGCCGAGTACGATCTGGCAGGGCTTAAAAAACGGGCTGAGGAGGAGGGCATGCCCTACCAGACTCTCATCAGCACCATACTCCACAAGTACGTTACCGATCAGCTGGTGGATAAACGGGAAGTGTACAAAACTGTGAGCCTCGCCAGGGAGGCGGCAGTGGATTTCGGTATTTTACAGTCAGAAGAAACACACCCTCCGGTTCCAGCAGATGGAAAAATTTCTGAGTAAAAAAAGACAGTGACCCGGATCCATCTGAAAGTGGAGATTCTGAATCTGTTCAGTTGATTTTAGAGGTATAATCGCCCATGGCATACGACCTCATCGGAGATATCCATGGTTATGCAGATAAGCTGACCTCTCTTCTCAGGAAGCTGGGCTATAGATCCCGCTCAGGGGTGTGGCGGCATCCGGAAGGGAAGAGGCAGGCGGTTTTTCTGGGTGACTTCATCGACCGGGGACCGCAGCAGCTGGAAACCCTGGGCATCGTCCGCCGGATGATCGATGAGGGGAGTGCTCAGGCCGTCATGGGAAATCACGAGTTCAATGCCGTCGCCTGGCACAGTCCGGACCCTCTGAACCCGGGAGATTTCCTGCGTTCTCACAAGCTGAAGAAAAATATGAATCAGCACCGGGTATTTCTGAAGCAGGTCGGCGGGGATGCAAATCTTCACAGGGAGCTTGTCGACTGGTTTCTTACTCTGCCCCTCTGGCTGGATTTTCCGGAACTCCGAGTGGTACATGCCTGCTGGCACCAGCCTTATATGGACTTTCTCAGGTCCAGTCTTTCTCCCGGGCTGCTGATGAATTCTGAAATTATGGAAGAGGCCTCCCGGAAAGATACCAGGAATGATCCCCGGGAATTCGGCGGAGAGCTTTCCATCTACAATGCGGTTGATGTGATACTCAAAGGTCTGGAATATCCCCTGCCCGGAGGGATGAGCTTCCCCGACAAAGGTGGCCATTCAAGAACCCGCTCGCGAATCTGCTGGTGGGACCGTTTCGCCGCGGATCTTCCTTAGGCTTTCATCGGGATTCCAGAAGACATCTTGAAAACAATTCCATCAGAGCCGCTGCCCGAAGATCTGCTCATAAGCCGGCAGGATTCACGACCGGTGTTCTTCGGACATTATTGGCTTTCTAGAACTCCTGCTGTACAGTCTGTAAATGCCGTCTGCCTGGATTACAGCGTTGCTCTGGGGGGTAGCCTGACGGCCTACCGCTGGGACGGGGAGAGTAGATTGGATTCCGGGAAGCTGGTATGGGTATGATACAGTTCCTTCCACTATGAAAAATCAATTTCTGTAAAAAAGACAAAAAGGTGGCCTGTCGAAAAGCCTGAATTGATATATTCCTTGACATCGGATGTTGTATTGTATAGGTTAACAGCTGTTAATAAAAAGTACAATTGTTAATCAAAGGACAAAATGAGCAGTATAGAACGAAGAGATAAGGAAAAAAATGAATTAAGAACAAAGATCCTCGAAGCAGCAAAAGAGGTTCTTTTTGAAAAAGGTTTTGATAATCTAACCATGCGGGCCATTGCGGAAAGAATTGATTATTCGCCTACAACAATATATCTTTACTTCAGAAACAAGACAGATCTCACTGAAAACCTTCTCGAATATGCCTTTGAACAACTAGTGAATACCATCGGGTCGATCGATCAATCCATGTATGCAAAAAATCCGGTCGGATTGCTTAAAGAAGGTTTAATTACTTACATAAGATATGGTGTCGATCATCCCCATTTTTATCGAATGATGACTACATCAATAATTGAAATCAGTAACAATTCATTAACCCTGAAAGAAGGATCCATGAATGAAAAAGCATTTGCTTTCCTCGAGTCCGGAGTTCAGAACTGTGTCGATGCAGGAGCTATTGAAGTAAAAGATTCCAGATCAATTGCATCTATGCTCTGGGCGGCAATACACGGATTAACAATGATTCTGATTGATATACCTCAATTTCCTCTGGGAGATAAGGATGCATTTGTTAAAGCATATACAGATATGCTGGTAGATAAACTTTGAAGGCAGGAGAATGAAAAATGACAAGGTTGATAAAAAAGATTACTGACATTGTTCCTTTTATTGTAGTTACAGCGATTAACTCAGTAGCTTTGGCAATGCTGAAAATGGGTAAGCAGGCAGATGATTTTAGAGTGTTTTTAATTATTGCAGCTGCAGTAATTGTGACTAACTTAATACTCTCAATAGTGAAAAAGGTACTCACCTATTTTACAATTGCAATATCTTCAGTAACATTATTTGGTATTCTGGCGGTATTTGTGTATCCGCAACTTGGAATTCTTTTTCTTAACAATACCATTGCTGCTTTGTATGCGGCATTATTTTTGATTACATTTTTCCCCCCGATATTTGGTCTCGACCCATTTACTTATGATTTTTCAAAAAAGAGTTATCCTGAATCTGTGCACAGGATGCCGCAGTTTAAGTCAATAAATCTGGTTTTGAATTATTTCTGGGCGCTCATTTTTGCTCTTGCATTTACCCTGACGCTCATAACTTATACAAGGGACTATGCTCTTCAGCAGATACTGCAGACTATAGTTCCCATTACCCTGCAGCTGGTTATCGGATTACCGTTAACGAGGAAATTACCGGAACTGCTGATGGCAAAAGGATCACAGCAAAAGAATAATTTCAGTTCAGTTAAAGAGATGTTTGAAGCTATGCCCTATGGCCTAAATACAAAAAAAGCTGAGGGATTGGACCTTGTTATACAATTTAAATTGAACGGTGAAGAAACTATTGAAGGTTATCTTACCATCTCCAGGAATAAATGCAGCTATAGTGATGGTCTTCATGAAAAACCCTCTACAACAATAATTTCAGACAGCAAGTTATGGCTTGATATCTCAAATGGTGATGTTTCAGGAGATGAAGCGTTAATAAACAAGCGCTATACAGTAGAGGGAGATGCTGGAATATTACTTACATTAAGCGACCTTTTTACTGCTTCCGTCCCTTTAAAGAGAGTAAAAAAGCAGAAGAAAGATGCAGCAGGCAGCCACTTCCTATATAAATCATTTGAGCCGGGTTATATAAAAAAGATAGTAGTTATAAATAGCTCTCCCAGGACTGATAAGTTCAGTAAAAGCCTTATGATGGCCAATAAGTTTTTATCTGGAGCTGAATCTGCCGGGGCCGAAGCTGAAATGGTTAATCTTAAAGATAAAACCATAAACTTCTGTACGTGCTGCTATTCCTGCTGGACGAAAACACCAGGTGTCTGCATTTTCAAAGATGATATGCCAAAGATACTTGAGAAAATAAGAATGGCTGATCTGATAGTATATGTTACTCCACTGTATGTTTTTTCAGTATCTGCACAACTCAAAGTATTTATTGATAGAATGCTGCCTCTTCTCCAGCCATATATGGTTAAGACTGATGGAATAACCAATCATCCGAACAGATTTGAAGAAGACGGACCCAATGGGCTGATCGTTTTCTCGGCAGGTGGTTTCCCTGAAGTGAAAAAGAACTTTGATGGAATCAGTGCCATTGTACGGAATATAGGCAGTCACTTTCAAAAAACAAATCTAATGGCGGAATTCTTTCTACCTGCTTCTGAATTATTACAGCAGCCCGTTTACAGAGAAAGAAGAACACGAGTTGAAGAGGCATGCTTCAGTGCAGGCCGGGATGCTGTACTTACCGGTACAATCAGTGATTCCTACATGAAGATAGTCTCGGATCCCGGTGTTGATCAGGATGTTTTTATTGATCAGGCAAACATGTTCTGGAAATCGTTAGATGGTAAAAAAGCATATTATCAGGGTACACCAAAACTGTTTTGATGGAGGGGAAATGAAAAAATCTTTGATTTCAGTCGTTTTTTTTGCGGTGTTGATTTGTTCCATA
>QNBK01000272.1 GCA_003644105.1 Spirochaetota bacterium
ATCAGAGACAGCAGCCTCAACAGCTTCAGAAATCGCAATACCGAGGGAACCGGGAGTGTCCGGCATTTCAGCCAGTATCTTTCGCCCGGTTTCCGTGGTATCCGAGGGGCTGGCGATGCATTCAGCACCCCAGGTCTGCATCATCACCTTGCGGTAGGGCTTCTGATCGTAACTCACCCTCACCATATAAACTTTACAGTCCAGACCGATCTGTGATGTGGCAAAAGCCAGGGCGCTGCCCCACTGACCGGCTCCGGTCTCGGTAATCAGATGTTTGGTTCCCGCCTGTTTGTTGTACCAGGCCTGGGCCACCGCAGTGTTCGGTTTATGACTTCCCGCAGGGCTCACCGACTCATTCTTGTAGTAAATTCTTGCAGGAGTTCCCAGGGCTTTCTCCAGACTACGGGCCCGGTGAAGGGGGCTGGGGCGCCATTTCATCAGGATTTCCCGGATTCCGTCGGGAATATCAATCCAGCGCTCTGTGCTCATTTCCTGTTCAATAAGATTCATGGGAAATATCGCTGCCATCATCTCCGGAGTTAAAGGGTTTCCATCCGGCCCGAGATAGGGCTTGGGTGCCTGTGGTAGATCGACAGCGAGATTGTACCACTGTTTGGGCATTTCATCGGGACTGAGAACAACTCTTGAGGTCATATTCGGACTCCTTGTGTTTCTTTATACAGAAACATCATGCCATAGAGACAGGAGTTGCGTCAATAAAAAAATCTCAGCTCTCAGCCAGAGTATATATGGCTACTACGTCTTCTTTACTCAAAGCCTTTATTTCACCGAAAGGACCATCTCTCATGGCTTTTTCAGCCATAATATCATAGCGATTGTCATGAACTCCCAAAGCTGAGAGGCTTGTGGGCATCCCGATGGAGTCGTAAAAAGCCTTGTGCCTGCGGATGCCTTCCCGGGCCACTTCATCTTCCCGGCCGGCAACATATTCAACATTCCACACCCGGGTGGCGAATTGAATAAATCGGGGAAGATTCTCTTTTCGGACATGAGTCATCCAGGCGGGAAATACCACCGATAAACCGGCGCCGTGGGCCACATCGTACTGAGCTGAAAGTTCATGCTCAATCTGATGAGAGGCCCAGTTGTCGTTCCGGCCCAATCCGACGATATCGGTGTGAGCGACAGTACTGGCCCACATAAGCTCAGCCCGGGCTTCATAATCTTCAGGATTGGTAAAAACTCTCGGTGCAATATTTATTACTGAACGCATAAGCGCTTCGCCCATGCGGTCGGTGAGATCGACATTCTCGGTATTGGTAAAGTACCGCTCCATTACATGGGAAATCATGTCTACTACACCGCAGCCGGTCTGATAGGGGCTTAAAGTATAGGTGAGTTCGGGATTCATCAAACTGAAAACCGGGCGGATAAGATCCGAACCGTAGGCGAACTTGGACTGGGTAGTTTCATCAGTGATAACCGAACCATTACTTCCTTCACTCCCGGCGGCAGGAATGGTAAGAATAATTCCTATTGGAAGAACCTTTTCCGCATCGGCCTTTCCAGTGTAGAAGTCCCATACATCGCCTTGAAAGGGAACTCCTATGGCGATAGCTTTGGCCGAGTCTATAACACTGCCCCCGCCTACCGCCAGAATACCGGTGACACCCTCGGCGCGACAGAGGTCAATTCCCTGACGAACCATGGAAAGGGACGGATTCGGCTTAACACCGCCCAGTTCAACAAAATCAGCACCGGCTTCGGCCAGATAATTTTTTACCCGATCGTAAAGACCGGACTTCTTAATACTTCCGCCGCCATAATGAAGCAGAATTCGACTTCCCAGCTTTGAGGCTTCTGAAACAAGGGATTCTTCGGCATTGCGGCCGAAAACGAATTGAGTGGGGCTTATGAATTTGAAATCGAGCATTGAGTTCTCCTTAAATAACCTTTTGTAACTTTCATAGAGCTATGTATGAATTTTAATGCGATATCATCAGAAAATAGTCATAAAGGGCTGAGATATCCAGTAATTATTCCCGGAGGTATACATGAAACTGTGTTTCTATCCTCCATATTAATCTTGCAGATAGAGTCTCTGCACGATAATCTCTCTGAATGCGCCCCCGTTGGTTCTTCCTGATTCCGCTGATATTGCTTATTCAGCCCCTGCTCCCGGCTCATCCCCACATGTGGATACGGGGAAACCTGGAACCGGTTCTGGGGCCTCGGGGACTTGTTGCCGTTGATGTCCGATGGAAGTTCGATGAATACAGCAACGCCAGTTTCATAAGAGATTTTGACACCAACAATGACGGAAGGATTGATACGGCGGAATCGGAGTCGATTCGCCGTGAATCCCTGGGCAGGCTTTATAAAGATGAATACTACCTGATTATCGATATTGACGGTCTTAGAGGAACGCCCCTGGAAGTTCAGGATTTCAGGGCCTCGATAGACGACGGAGAGCTCAGTTATGTATTCCGTGTCCCCCTTGAAATAACCATACGCTGGGAAGATCTGGATAAAGTCGGTATCTATCTTTTTGATCCAAGTTACTTTATTGACTTCAGAAATGACGGGATGGAGGATTTCACTGCGGTATGGGAGGATTATTCAGTTGAGTTTTCCCTGACTGCCCGGGAACTGGAAACCAGGGGTTACGGCCGGGTTACAGTTACCGGTTTACTGGCAGGAAACAGCAGCGGTGTTGATAAGAGCCGGATGTCGCTGTCCGCCCTTATCAAAGAGAAGAGCTTTATCCTTCAGGAAAGACTGGGATCTTATACCCGTAGAGTCATCAATAGTAAAGATCCCCGGGCATTCTGGGCGGCCATGGGTCTGGCTGTTGTATTCGGTCTGCTCCACGTGATGGGTCCGGGCCACGGGAAGATTTTCACACTGGCCTACTTCTCCTCCCGGCAGGCAAAGCTGAGAGAAGGAATCATGCTCAGCGGCCTGATCAACATCCTGGATTCCATTTCCGCCTTTCTGCTGGTGGGTATTACCTACGGAATACTGTCTTTAACCATACAGAACACCGGTGCCCTGGTAGGCCGGATAACAAGGATTATCGCCTACGGAAGTATAACGGCCATAGGGGTGGGGTTTTTGATTGCCCATTTTCTCGGCTCGGGCACAGGGAATCGGGGAAAAAACGGGAAAAGGCAGCTCAAACCCTGGATGCTGGCTATCAGCGTTGGATTGATACCCTGTCCGGTGAGTTCCGCCCTCCTGGCCTATGGAATAGCCGAGAAGGCCCTGGGGTTCAGTATTCTCCTGGTGGCCGGAGTTTCTCTTGGAGGAATGATCGCCTTGAGTATCTACAGTCTCCTGATTATCGGAGGGAAGGCCGGCATGGTGAGAATGGTGCAGAACAGCCGGATGGAGAAGTTCCTGGAGTGGTTTGAAGTCTCTTCAATGGCTTTGCTGGCCGTATTCGGCGTCGTACTTCTGATCGGGATACTCTGAAAATTCTACTGCCGGAACCTATTCACTTCTCTGAATCTCGTCTTTCAGAAAAAGAATGGTTTCCCTTTTCAGGGTTTTCCTGACAGCTCTGAAAGAAGAAGGCGTCAGAAGAACATTCAAATCCTGATCAATAACCCTCTGAGTTATGTGTTCCTCAATAAAGCAGACCGATTCTTCCAGATATTGTTTTGTTGACCCGATATTCCGCCTCTCTTTAACGACATCCCGTTCATAACTGAAGCCATTCAGAAAGAAATAGTTGATATCGTACAAATCCCTTCCGGCAATCCCTCCGGATTTCTCGTAACGGTCCATCAAGGCCACCAGTTTATTGGCAAATATGGTCGGAACTGTTTGACAGGTGAGAATACGATCAATATCATCCATTCTTACCTTTTCATATTTATTGGAATCCGGCGGTGGAACAAAAAAACCGACCTTCAATGTATTTCTCTCGTTCGGTCTGTTGTTCGGATACTTCAGAAAGTATTGAGGTACCTGACTGCTTCCGGTTTTAACTGTTAATCCGAGATTGTCAAATATACCTTCCAGCTGTTTGCAGGCGATGTCCATTTCTGTTGTCCCGCCCTTGAAATCAAAGTCCAGATCAACAGAGAATCTGTTTAATACTCCCCGCATGGCAGCACAGGTACCACCTTTAAATAATAGATGACATGCCAGTTCATTATCATCACTGATTGCAGTTAAAACCCTGTATAACCAGGCTTTATGAATCGCATCTCTTCTATCAGGAAGTATCATTAACGTTTCCCGTACAGAGTCTTTTTGTATCCAAGGGAGTCCTGGATTCCATACACCTGTGCCCAATCAACCAGATCGGAAGCCCAGGGCAAAGCCCTGGACCCGGAGTCGCTCAAGCGACTTCTCGCAAGTTCGCTTTTGTCGCAACGTTCCTCGGC
>QNBK01000273.1 GCA_003644105.1 Spirochaetota bacterium
CCCTTCGATCAGGAGTCCTACGACACCTGGGTGACTCTGGGAATCCCCGAAGAGAGAATCCATAAACTTCCCAAGGAAGACAACTGGTGGGGCCCTGCCGGTGCCACCGGACCCTGCGGCCCGGACTCTGAAATGTTCTACGACACGGGAATCGATGCCTGCGGCTCTGACTGCCGGCCGGGCTGTTCCTGCGGCAAGTATTTTGAAATCTGGAACGACGTGTTCATGCAGTACGACAAGCAGGCCGACGGTTCCTACAAACCCATGGCCAAACCCTGCGTGGATACCGGTATGGGTGTTGAGCGTACCATCACCATGCTTCTGGGTGAGAAGAATGTTTATGAGACTGACCTCTTCGCCGACATCATTAAAACTATCGAAAACATATCAGGCAGAAAATATCAGGAAAATGAAGATACTGTACAATCCTTCCGTGTGATAGCAGACCATGTGAAAACCGCCACCATGATTCTCGGGGACGAGAACAGCATCAAACCTTCGAATCTCGGTCAGGGCTACATCCTGCGCCGACTGATTCGTCGGGCGGTACGCCACGGGCTGAAGCTGGGTATTGAAACTGACTTTCTCGGACGTATCGCCGATTCGGTAATCGGTATTTACAAAGGGGTTTTTGATGAGCTTAAAGACCGACGGGATGTGATTATCAGTGAACTGGCCCTGGAAGAGGCTCAGTTCCGTAAAACTCTGGAACACGGACATAAAGAGTTCGACAAACTGCTTCCCAATCTTCAGCGCAACCCGAAAAAAATAATTCCGGGGCGGGTGGCTTTCCGCCTCTACGACACCTACGGATTCCCGGTGGAACTCACCGAGGAACTGGCCGCTGAAAACGGCATGACTGTAGACCGCTCAGGTTTTGACGAGGCTTTTAAAAAACATCAGGAAACGTCGAAAAAAGGCGCCGATAAAACTTTCAAGGGCGGCCTGGCCGACGATTCGGTGATGTCCACCCGGTATCACACCGCCACTCATCTGCTTCACGAAGCACTACGGCTTATTTTGGGCGACCATGTGGCCCAGAAAGGCTCGAATATCACCGCTGAGCGTCTGCGATTCGACTTTGTTCATCCCCAGCCTATGACAGCTGAAGAAAAAGAGGCCGTTGAAAAACTGGTGAATGAGAAAATAGCCGCAAATCTTCCGGTAAGCCTGAAAACCATGACCCTCCAGGAAGCCCGGGATATGAACGCCAGGGCTCTCTTTGAGGGCAAGTACGATGAGCAGGTGAAGGTTTACAGCATCGGGGATTTTTCTACCGAGGTTTGCGGTGGCCCCCATGTGGAAGCTATTGGAGAACTCGGAAAATTTAAAATTGCCCGGGAGCAATCCAGCTCCCGGGGTGTCCGTCGCATTCGCGCTGTGTTAACCGGCGGGGACTAAGTATGTAAAGCCTGATAGTACTCATCAATCTGTGTGCTGCTCAGGCCCAGGCTCCTGTAATCTTCCAGAATCTCAATGGCTTTACTGCGTTTTGCCAGTTTTTCGTAGCATTCGGCAGCTTCCATGTAGATTCGGGCGTTTTTAGGTTCTTTAGGTATTAATCCCTTGAGTAATACCAGAGATTCCTCGTAGTTCCCCTGATTTTTTGCAATAAGCGCCAAACCAAGCTCTGCGTAGAGATCGTACTCAATATCCAGAGCTTTACGGTAGTATCTTTCGGCATCGTCAAGTTGTTCCAGATTTCTGCAGGCATCACCGGCCCGGGTGAGGATTACTTTATTTTCAGGATCTTTTTCCAATATCTGATTCCAGCATTCCAGAGACTCTTCCGACCGGTTTAAACCCCGGAAACAGTCGGCAAGTCCGTAAAATGCATAAAAATTCCCCGATTGAATGGCCAGCGCCCTTTCAAAATAGGGTATACCTTCTGCGAATAATTTCAGCTTCCGGTAACAGTTCCCGATGGATGTCAGTACCCGTATATCGATTCGGTCTCCTACCAGATTTTCCATTTCCTTCCAGTATTCAAGGGCCTCTTCATATTCCTTGAAATCGTAAAGTAAATGCCCCAGGCCTATCAGTGCATAAGAGTTGGTGTTGTCTATTTCCAGAACATGGAGGTAGATTTTTTTCGATGCGGAGAATTTTCTCACCTTTCGGTATGCATCGGCCACCCGGGTGAGTACCGTAATATTCTTATCGTCGTGTTTGAGGTATTCTTCCCAGATTTCTATGGCCCGGTTGAACTGACCCATGGCTTTATAGCAATCTGCCAATCCGAACAGGGCATAATTGTTTCCCGGATGGAATTTAAGGCACTCCCGGTAATACTCTCCGGCTTCCTTGAAGTGTTTCTCTTTGCGGTGTGCATCTCCAAGACCGACCAGAGCGTAGTTGTTATCAGGCTGCACAGGAATAATTTTTTCAAAGTTTTCTATGGCACGGCGGGTTAAACCCTCTTTAAGAAGCTGATAGCCCTGCTTTGAGAGTTCTGATATCTCAGATTGCTGCTCCGGGGTGAGGTTACTCATCTTTCATCCATTCCCGAACCACACTGGCCATTCGCTCAATCAGGAAATCCATCCTGCTTTGTGAAGGTGCGAGGCTGTAAAGTCTGTAGGCCTCCCAGAATTCGGCCTTTTTGTAATGGTAATCTCCCGCCCGGATAATTCCGTCGGAGTACCCCAGAGTAAGAAATATTTTTTCGGCTGTGGCGATATTTCCTTCGTTAAAAAGCTGGTTGGCCTTTCTGATAAGAGCAGCCCTCCGGGATGATCCAACTTCGGTTCTTGCCGGGGCTGTTACTTTTAAAAAACCTTCCCGGGGCATCTCAGCCATATCCTACAGTGTTCCTTTGGTTGACATCCCCGCCTCACCGCCGTCTTTCGGGGTGTAGGCTTCAGAGAGAGCCCGGCCCGCCGCTTTAAAAAGGGCTTCAGCGGCATGATGCCCGTTTTCCGAATACCGGGTAGTAAGGTGGAGGTTGAGCTTTCCTGCAACAGCAAGGCCCCAGAAAAATTCACGGAGGAGGAAAAGATCAAAATCACCGGCTTTAAGCTGAGCCCATTCAACATTCCATTTCAGATATGGCCGGCCGCAGGCATCCACAACAGCCTCGCTCAAGGCATCATCCATAGGAATGACGGCAGATCCGTATCGGCGTATTCCGCTTGATTCTTTACGTGCCTGCTCCAGTGCGGCACCGATAACCAGACCGGTATCCTCCACCAGGTGGTGGGGGTCTACATCGATATCCCCGGCTGCTTTCACTTCCAGACGGAATCCTCCATGAAAAGACATGGCATTGAGCATGTGGTCGAAGAAGGGCAGGCCGGTTTCGAGTTTCGATGGACCTTCTGCGTTCATATCAAGTTTTACCAGGATATCAGTTTCTTTGGTGCTGCGGTGAATCTCAATCATGATTTCTCCCTCATCATAATATCGGCCAATTCTCCGATTTCACGATAGTGGAGTTTAAAGTAAGCGGAATTTGCGATGAGCCGCACCTTGATATCTGCCATATCCACAAGAATTTCCAGTCCGTTAGCCGCCAGGGTATTCCCCGTTTCCACCAGATCGACAATGTAGGGGGCCAGCTTCAGCACCGGAGCCAGCTCGACACTGCCACCCAGACGTATGATTTTTACCGGGATTCCCCGACGGTGAAACCAGTCCCGGGTCATCCGGACATAACTGGTGGCCACTCTTACGGTTCCACCCGGTATTTCCGGGGAGGGTGTACCGGTTGGGGCGGCAACACAGAGCCGGGTTCCTCCGAAAGGAAGGGTGAGTACCCGGGTGAACGAAAGACCGGATTCGGCCGCAGTGTCGTCTCCCACGATGCCAAGACCGGCAATTCCGTGATGAACATAGGTGGGAAGATCGTGGTTCTTCACCTTGTAGACTTCCAGTCTGCCGGTGGAATCCACCGTGGAGAGTTTTCGGGAACCAAAACTGATATCCATTCCCCTCTGGGCGAGGTGAGAAACAACCGAATCAAGAAGGCGACCCTTGGGCAGGGCTATGGTGAGAGGTTTGGAGTTGTTCTTCATGAGATGGCAACCCTCCCGCCCTTCTTTCTTTTTTCACCGGCATCTTTATAGCGGCTTGAAAAGTCCAATCCCTCTGCCAGGCTGATGGGTGCTTTTTCGGCGGCATCGGCGGCATAGGTACTTAATGGTTCTATTTTCCGCATCATCAGGCTGAACCCCGCAGCAGGTGCTGAGGATCCGAATGAGCCTAAAAGACTGTCGTAGCGTCCACCGGAAGCTACAGCCGAGTTTGCACCTTCCACATAGGCTTTCACCGTGAAGCCTGTGTAGTAAGGCATGCCTCC
>QNBK01000274.1 GCA_003644105.1 Spirochaetota bacterium
CCTGGCGGATAAAGTGGAGTAAATGTTCGGAGCCCTACCTTGAAGTTCAGCGTAGAATAATCAAAAGAATATATATAAACCGAATAAAAGTGCAAAAATTGTAATTAAAATACAAGATTCAGGAGATTTGCCGCTGTAGCATAATCAGTCAGATAGTAGAGGAGACTGGTAAATATGAGCGGTAATTACAATATGTTTCACGTTGAAGTTCTACCACCCAGGCAGGATGCCGAAGATCTGGAAGTCCGTCTGGAGCGATTTGCAACCAGGTATAAAAGAGTTCTGGATGCCGGGTATTGTGCCTGTATCACAGACAATGCCATGGGTAATATGTCTTTTCAGGGCACCGAAATTATCGAGGAATACGATCTTCCTGTCGATGCCGTCAATGTCATGATTCACCTGAATACATTTCACTCAAAAAATGTTCTTGATGACATCCTTAAAAGCTGTATCGACAGAGGTATAAAGTATCTTCTTGTTATTTCCGGCGATGGAAATGTTCGCTTTCCCAAGTTAAGACCTGCAGACCTGGGTATTCAGGGTGTATCCAGTGTTACGGCAGTGGAACTTCTTCAATATATAAACCGTGAATACTCCGGCTCTTTTCATAACGGAGTGGCCTTTAATCCCTACGAGCCGGAAGAAGAAGAGCACGAGAAAATGATGAAGAAGATTGATGCCGGGGCTGAGTTTGTTATCACCCAGCCGATTATTGATAGTAATCCCATCGTCGACAAGCTCATTTCCGAGATTGACATACCGGTTATGGTGGAAGCCTGGATGTCCAAGAAGCTTCATCTGCTTTCCGATTGTGTCGGTTATGATATTCCGGAAGATACAGAATACGATCCGATTGAATCACTGAAAAACTTACAGATCAATTACCCTTCAGGAGGCGTTTATCTCGCCATGATGAACTACAAACGGCAATTTAATCTGCTTTCGGAAATAGGGAGAGCATAAGTAAAATGAAGATAGTTGTATGTGTTAAACAGGTTCCCGGAACAACGGAAGTCAGCATAGATCCGGAGACGAAAAGACTTATAAGGGAGGGTGTTTCCATTGAAATGAATCCCTTCGATACATATGCCCTGGAGCAGGGGATTCTTCTCAAAGAAAAGCATGGCGGTGAATTAGTTGTACTTTCAATGGGGCCGAAAAGGGCGGAGCTGACATTGAGAGAAGCCATTGCCTGCGGAGCCGACCGGGGTGTCCTTCTTAACGGCCGTCCTCTCGGCGGTTCTGATACCTACGCTACAAGTTACATTCTCTCTCAAGGCATTAAGAAGATAAAGGATGTTAACCTTGTTATCTGCGGTAAACAGGCTGTGGATGGGGATACCGCTCAGGTGGGTCCCGGAATAGCCGCACATCTTGGATGGCCCCAGGTAACGTATGTTTCAAAATTTATTGAATCGGGGGAGTCCGAGCTTAAACTTGAGAGAATGCATGAGTCGGGGAGTGATGTAAGCGTTGTTGCATTACCGGCTGTTCTGACGGTTTTGAAAGATGTCAATATTCCCCGGATTCCAACACTGAAGGGCCGGCTGAATTCCCGGAAAGTTGATATTACAGTCTGGGATGAAACTGATCTGGAAACTGATTTTGAAAAAATCGGCCTTGGAGGATCCCCCACACGAGTCGTTTCCACAAGGAAACCGGATGCAAGAGATAAACACACGATTGTTCTGAAGGGCAGTGCTTCTGATTCGGCCAGGGAATTAATGAAGATATTAAAATCCCGGTTAGAGCTTTAATTTCAGAGAAAAAACAGGAGGAAAAATGAAACTTTCAGAGTTGGATAGTGCTGATAATTATAATGATGTCTGGGTACTGGGAGAGGTTGTAGAAGGGAAAGTCCATAGAGTAACCCTTGAACTGCTCGGTAAAGCGAAGGACCTTGCGGAAAAACGGGCTTCAAGTGGAAGTAAGGTTGTCTGTCTTCTGATGGGATATCAGCTGGATGGCCTGGAGAAAGAATTATTTTCCCACCATGCTGACAAAGTGATAAAAGTGGATGATGAATCTCTTAAATTTTTTAACGATTCAATACATGCCTCTGTTGTTACCAGACTGGTTAAAAAATACAAGCCGGAAATAATGATTTCAGGGGCAACAAGCAAAGGCAGAAGTCTGATGCCCCTGGTTGCGGTTAAACTTGAAACCGGCCTGACTGCAGATTGTACCGGACT
Organism: Spirochaetota bacterium; assembly: GCA_003644105.1. Classification (GTDB taxonomy): domain Bacteria; phylum Spirochaetota; class Spirochaetia; order DSM-2461; family DSM-2461; genus UBA2779. The sequence goes on from QNBK01000274.1 coordinate 2,196, forward strand.
GGAAATTGATGAAGAATCCGGATTGCTTCTTCAAACACGTCCGGCATACGGTGGAAATATCATTGCAACAATTAAATGTGAAGACTACAGACCGCAGATGAGCACTGTGAGACAGGGTGTCTTCAAGGTACTGCCGGAGGATGTATCTGGAACCGGTGAGCTGATTTCCGAGTTTGTTCTTGATGAGGAAAAACAAACTTCATTTACCATAATCTCCGAGGAAGGTCTCGACGGGGAGACAAGAGTCAACCTTCATGATGCCAATGTTATTGTTACCGGAGGAAGAGGTGTGAAAAGTGCCGATGGATTCAAGGTGATACACGACCTGGCTGACGCGGTTAACGGTGCTGTCGGGGCCACCAGAGCGACAATCGATTCAGGTTGGATTTCCTATTCTCATCAGGTCGGTCAGACCGGACTTACAGTTCAGCCGGAGGTTTATATTGCCTGTGGTGTTTCCGGTCAGATTCAGCATCTTGTCGGGATGCAGTCCAGTGACTTTATTATCGCAATCAACAAAGACCCGGATGCCCCGATTATGAAGTTGGCAGATGTTGCAATAGTGGGTGATTTGTTTGAAGTTGTTCCTGAAATCACAAAACTGCTTTCAAACTGATGATATATTACAAAAAGTATGAAAAGTGTAAAATCAAAAATAATAATGGAGGCATGAAATGCCGGAATTGGATTTAAAGATTATTGCAGAGAAGATAAACGATTCTGTTCCCAGTACTCACAAACTGTTCGAAGCGGATGATTTTGACGGTCTTGTTGAACTTGCGAAAACCCAGGCAGAACAGGGGGCGGCGTATATTGATGTCAATATCGGTCCACGGGATTCTGATTTGATGACTGAACTTGTTACAGCTATACAGGAGGTGGTTCCTCTGCCCTTGTGTATTGATTCACCTGATATTGATATACAGAAAGCAGGGCTTACAGCCTATAAACCGGAGAAGGCCGGTGGTGCCATGCCTCTTATCAATTCCATCTCAGAGCTGAGAATGGAGTTTGTGGAACTCGCCGAAATACAGCCGGCCAGGTTCCTGGTTCTCTGTACGGAAAGCTCTGTTGACGGAAAGCTGAAACCTAATGAAACCGGGGAAGAAATACTGGCGGCAGGACTGCGGATATGTGCTGCATTGAAGAAAAGATGGGAATACATTACCAACGATCATTTGTTTCTGGACCCCGGTATGGGGCCTCTGGGTGCGGATATGAATGGAATAACAAATACCACCATAGATGGTGTCAAACTTATTCATGGGTCTGAAGAGTTGAAGGGATGCCATATGTCTGTGGGACTTTCCAACTTTTCAGTACAGCTCCCGTCCCGGACTGCCGGCGGTGATCTTGTAAAAACTCCACTTGAATCTGCTTTCCTTACAATAACCAATCCCCTCGGGATGGATCATATAATCGGAAGTACCAAAAAGAAGTACAAATTTCTTGATGAGAATCATCCTGCTTTAAAAACAGTTAAAGACATTCTTGAGCTGGAAGGTTTTGACAGATTAACCCGGATTCAGGAATTCTACTCGTAGTAGGTGGCCGCCTCACTTATGAGGGGGCAGCTTCTGTATAAAAAGGCACCGTCAGGATGCCTTTTTTCAGTCTCTGCTGAATCCTATCAGGATTGTTGCCAGCTTTGTGTCCGGCGGAAAGCTGTAATGTTCTCTGATATAATTATCAGACATGGTTGACGGGCTTACCGACATTATATTTCTGATTCCTAAACTATCCTTGACAGATTCCAGTTCAGCGAAGCCGAGGGGAGGAATCAGGAAAAACGCCGGATTCCCGCTTCTGTTCTTCCGCCGGTCCGGATAGATGACAAAATCATCGCTGATATACATGTAGTCTTCGTCTTCTGGTGGTTTTTTATTGATTAACTCTTCACCTATTATTCTGTAGTCTCTGCCCTCAACACTTAAAAGATATTCTTTCCCGTCATCTCCCTTCACCTCTTCAACCAGGAAAACGGTAGAATCAGGAGGCGGCCGGAAACTGGAGTTTTTGAGTATGGCAAACACACTGTCGCAGTTCATGATCAGGCGTATCCCGATATTCTGAAGTCCGATTACA
>QNBK01000275.1 GCA_003644105.1 Spirochaetota bacterium
ACGATGTGGTTGGTCCATGTTCCGTAATCAATTTGTCCGCGCGCTTCGGATGTGATGGAGCCGTTGAAGGCGACGTGTTCCAGCGGGCTGGGGCGGTTGGGTGCCAGGATGCGCGCGATGGTTACGAGGGGAAATTGGTTGGTGGAAATATCGAACTGGGCGATTTTTTGTGCGAAGTCGACGTGAACGGTTCCGTTGAATTGTTGCTCTTCGAGGGATGCATGGATCGGGGCGAGGGTGAGGAGTCGGTTGGAATAGGCCATGCCGACATGAAGCGTGTCGAGCGGGCCGCCGGTGGTGGTGAGGTTCTTTGCGGAAAAGGTTCCATCCATTTTGAGGGAGCCTTGGGTTCCGCCGTAGGAGAGGTTGACGTGAATGTCGGGCGCTTGGTTGGTGAATGAGGCGCGGTCGATCCACATTTGTAGTCCTGGGCCGACGAGTGCGCCGACGGGATCTGGATGCGCGCCGGAGGAGTGTAGCGCGGTTTTCCACGTCCCTGCGGGGATGTCCATTTCAAAGGTTCCGGACAATGCTCCACCCCCTTTTACCCGTGCGATGATTTCGGTGACGGATAGATGGTTTTGGTTGAGCGCCAGTTTGCAGGAGAGGGGGTTGAGCGTCAGGTCGTTGTGCGTGACGGGGAGGTTTGAAATATCGGCGTGCAGGGATGTTTTTTCTGGCGCGGCAGAATCGATATAGAAGTCGATGTTGATTTCCGGTTCGACTTCGAACGGGACTGCTCCAAAACGGTTTGCGAGTTGGGCCGCCTGGGTCTGAACGTTTGGACGAGAGCGTTTGGCTGTTTTTTTTGCGAAATCGGCCTGACCGCTCGTGCGGATGCGCAATCCACCCCAGCGTAGTGCTGAGTCTTCGAGCCGAAGCTGGTTCTGCTGGAGATGGATCGATGCACTCAGTCGGTCGATCGTTTGGAACGGGCTTCCGCTGTGGAGTGTGGCATCCCAGGCACGTCCCAGAGAGATGTCGCTGTTCTTTCCATATAGGGAAATTTTCCACCCGGTTTTGGCCGGGGTGAACCAGCGATCGGGCCAGGCAAAAACATAGAGCTTTTCGGTCGCAAAAAGCGGTTTGAGATCGTCCGGGGATTGGCTATAGAGCCGCACGTTCTGGAGTACCCATCCGCGGTGCGGCGATAGGCGGATGGATTCAATTTGCACCGGAAGACCTTTTTTCCGGGCTTCGCGGGCGATCTTTTGGGTGAGTTGATCGGGCAGTCCAAGCGTCAGTAGATGGAAAAGAAAAAGAAGGATCAGGAGGGCGAGTGTAAACCCGACCAGCCGGAGCAGATGCAGGATTTTACGGAACGGCTTTGATGGAACAAGCGTTTGCCGAGGGTCTCTCTTTTTCGTGCGAATCATAGCGCGATAATCAGGAATAGAGATTCCTCGCAGAGGCGCAGAGTTCGCAGAGAGCCTAGCTTGGGTTCATAACCCCTCTGCGTTCTCTGCGTCTCTGCGAGGGAAACTTTTTTATTTTTCTTCGGGTTGGGTGGGTTCCGGCTTCGCCGGGTTAAGAGGTAGGGTCACTTTTTGGGTGAGGGCTTGCGCGGTTTTATCGGCAAGCACAAAAACAACTTCTTCGCCCTGCACCATCGCAAAACGCCCGCCATCGACGGCGTTGCCGAGAAGAACGATCCGCCCCAGCGTATTGGTTCCGTCCAACGTGACGGAGAGCCGGAAGGACGGCTTATTGAGTCCGTAGGGTTCAAGTGAGCCGGGGTTAAAGGCGACATAGCTTGTCGCCTGAAGATTCATCAGCTGAGAGGTCAGCTCGAAGACGGCTTCGGAATCGATCCGCTGTGTTTGATCCGGAGACGTGAAGGTGTTCTCTGTGTTTTGAACACAGAATTCTCCTTCGCCATCTTTTTGGGCAATTTTCTTAATCTGCGTGGGGTCAACTTGAAGAACGGTGCGGCTTCGGAAAAAGAGGGGGTCGACGAAGGTCTCATCGATGAAGCCGGCGTCAGTGGTATAGAACGAGAGCTCTTCGTCGCGCTGAACGAGCCGAAGTCCATCGGCGTTTGCCTTGCTGATTCGAAGCGTGTGCGGTTCTCCATTTTCCGTAAAAAGGATCGACCACGGCGCGTCGGCTATGAGCTGCGATTGTTCGGCGGAGGGGTCGTCTACAAAACCCAGAACGACGACTTGAGCGAGTGCTTGGAGCAGTTCCTCCACCTGAGAGGACTCAGCGTTCCATTGGGCGGGGCGGGTGATCTGCCACGATCCATTGGTTTGTGTCAGGCCGACTTGTTGTTCGCCCCGTGTAATCTGGAGCTCGGTGATGCGTGCGGGTAACACGCCGAGAAGTTGACGATTGCGTAACTGGTCTTCTTCAATTTCAAAGAGTTTGACCCACTCTTCGGGTACGGTGAAGACGGAGTCGCTTTCCACCCATTTTGCATAGCGCGTATCCGGTCGGTCGGGGCTGGGTTTTCCGACATGAAGCGTTTGCGTCTTCTCATCCTGTGTGAAAAGCGTCAGTTCGAAGGCGGGGTCTTCAAGGCCGTAGACGGTCAGATCGGTTTTCTCGTCCGTAATGAATTTATCGATATGAGCCGTTAGAATTTTTTCGATCAGAGCATGGACGCCCGGAATATCGGCCCGGCTTTTGTGCGGCTGTTGCATGAGCCAGCCGTCGTTTTCCGGATGTCGCAACTGGAGGAAGCCGCTCGGGCGGCGAAGGTCGATGCCGCGAACGGACGCGACGTCATCGCGGAACAGAGTGTGATCGCGAATCCACGCGGCATCTTTCGGGACCAGATTCAACAAGGTCTGCGGCGCGGCGATGATGTCGCCGCCGCCCTCGGACATGATATAGAGCCTATCGCCGAGCGGGGCATTACGGCCAATCAGCCAGGTGAAGGTGCCGCGATTGTTCTGAAAGGTAATTCGTGCGCGCGGCTCGTCAAAACCATAGTCGGAGGGAGAGAGGCCGCGGTCTGTAAGGGTTTCCGCCGTGATTAGTTCCCCGCGTTCGACTCGGGCCATGCCGGCGATCATCTTTTCAACGATTCCGGCATTTACAGGCGCGTCGGCCGGGCGGATCAGCCGCCAGACTCCGCTGGCTTTGGAGCATTCGATCTCCACTCCGTCGCGTTCCAAAAGGATGGAGTTGATGCTGGCTGGATAGACGGCAAAAACGGTCTGGGTTCGTTGCTTTTTCTGGTGCGAGGTTTCGCCGTCGCGTTCGAAAAACCAGATAAAGGCTCCGAGCACAACGACACCGATCAACAGCATACTGGTGGTGAGTTTGGGTTTCATGATTTTTGGGATTCGGGTTGCGCGATTCGGGATGCGGGATGCATCTCGCATTCTGTATCCCGTATCGGTTTAACTTGATCTCGTCCGTTGTGAAAAAATTGTTTCATAAATTATTAACATTGTGTATTTGCTTCAGGCGTTATTTTCTTCTCCGGATCCAGAGGACGAGGCCGGGAAATGCGGCCAGAAGCGGGATGCCCAAAACGGCACTCCAGAAGAGCGTGCGGATGTCGTCCCGGGTCAGTTTAAGACGGGTATCCTCGACCGCCTTGGGGGCGATCGCCATGAGCTGCTCGCGGTCGAGCAGCCAGTTGAGCGAACTCATAAACAGAGAGGTGTCTCCGCCGGTCAGCCCGCCGTTGGAAACAAAACCCGAGTCCCCGAACACGATCATGCGTGTCGGGCGGATCTGCATATCGAGCCGGCCAGTCGTTGCGCCTTTTTCGACGGCGACGGCGAGAGATATCTGCCCAAGAATATCGTCGGTGCCTTTGTCGTATTGAGCGGGTGATTGATCCGGCTGGCTTTCAGACCAGCTTGTTTCAGAAGAGAGAGCTAGTGGTGTGACGTTGGGTCGGTCGGCGGAGGCGGATTGCGTTGCGTCGGGTTCCACAGAACGCGGCAGGTGGAAAATTGCGGCGGTGGTGCTGAGCTTTTTGGTGACCGGGTGGGTGGTATAGGCGGAGACAAACACCTCGCGGCCGGTCAGCGTACGCGCGGGGTCGAGCACGATGTCGTTGCGCAACAAAACGCCCCATTCGCGAAGCAGAGGCTCCAGGCCCGATTCTTTTCGGGAGTCGGCCAGCACGAGTAACCGTCCGCTACGGCGCAGCCAGGCGTTGATGAGATCAACTTCTGCTTTCGACATTTTTTGCGAGGCGCCTGCAATAATCAGGGCAGCGCAGTCGGCGGGAATCTGTTTTTCAAGGCTCAGTTCCAGTTTGCGGACTTCAACATTATCGCGCTCGACCAATTGACTCAGGCCGGAAAAACCCGTTCGC
>QNBK01000276.1 GCA_003644105.1 Spirochaetota bacterium
ATTGAGGAGTATGGCCGGTATTGAAACTCCTTAAGCGACGCTTTCATTCTAATGACAAGCTCGATAATTTCCTCCCCCAGTGCTACTTCCCCGAAGCTGAACGCCGGATCACCGGCATCCAGAAGTGCCTTCAGGGCAGGTTCAGCTTCCTCCGGTGTGCCTCCTGGAAGCAGTATCTCATAACTGACGTTTTCCCCCCTTCACCGATCAAAGCCGCAGAAGAGTATTTATCGGGGAAAAGTATATCATGAGAGACTCATAGCGATGAGAATAGGATACGATTTCGCGAAAGAGGTCAGTGATGAAATCATCAAAAATGGACAAATAACTTGACAATAAAAGGTGCTATGTTAGGATTAAATCGTGATCGGCCTCTTTACCATTGAACTTCCCTTTGAAAGGCTGGCACAATAACTCTGATACCAATGTACAAGGAGCGTATTGTATGAGCCGTCCCGTTAATTTTTCCGCCGGTCCCTCCATGATTCCCATCGATGTCCTCGAGTCCCTGGCAGCCAACATGGTTGACTACGAGGGGACAGGTCTCTCACTGATAGAAGTCAGCCACCGGGGTGCAGTCTACGATAAGGTGCACAACGATACGATTTCATTACTTAAGGAATTGATGAGAATCCCCGATGGCTATTCGGTACTGTTCATCGGCGGCGGTGCCACCCTGCAGTTCTCCATGCTGCCCATGAACCTGATGCTTTCCGGAGGAAGTGCCGATTACGTCAACAGCGGTGCCTGGGCCAAAAAAGCCATCGCCGAAGCTAAGAAAGTCGGTACGGTGAATGTTATTTTTGACGGCTCTGAAGGAGGCTTTAAAAGCCTCCCCGATCCTGCCGCTCTGAAACCATCAGCAGGCTCCTCATACCTCCATATCACCAGCAATGAAACCATCGGGGGGGTTCAGTTCAAGTCCTTTCCTGAAACCGGCGATGTTCCCCTGATCGCCGATATGTCCAGCGACATACTCAGCCGTCCTGTGGATGTGAGCAAGTTCGGAGTTATCTATGCCGGAGCCCAGAAAAATCTCGGACCCTCAGGGGTCGCCATCGCTATAATCAGGGACGATCTGCTGGAACGTTCTTCAGACTCTCTCGGCGCCTATCTGAACTACAGTGTTCATGCCAAGGCCAACTCTCTGTACAACACCCCGCCGGCGTTCCCCATATGGGGTATCAAACTCGTTCTTGAGGGTGTGAAGGCCCGGGGCGGAGCCGCTGCTGTGGCGAAGGAAAATGATGCCCAGGCGGCGGTACTTTACGATGCTATTGATTCCTCCGGTGGATTCTACAGCTGTCCTGTTGAAAAATCCGTCCGCTCTTCGATGAACATTGTCTGGCGTCTGGCCGAAGAGGACAAGGAAGCTGTTTTCATCAAAGAAGCTTCCGAAGCCGGTCTGATCGGTCTGAAAGGCCATCGGAGTGTCGGCGGCTGCCGGGCCTCCCTTTACAATGCCATGACCATGGAAGGTGTGAAACGGTTAACTTCCTTCATGGCAGACTTTGCCGCAAAAAACGGCTGAGTTCCGTTCGGAAAGGAGTACGCTGATGTTTCGACTTGATCGACTGAACCTGGGAATTATCGGGCACCTGCAGGAAGGGCGGAAATCCTACAAAAAGATTGCCGTGGCTTTAGGGGTTTCTGAAAATACCATCAAGGCCCGGGTGAGGAAACTTGAGTCCGAAGGAATTCTTCAGATTGCCGGTTATGTGGATCCGGAATCCATGACTGGACATAACATTATCTACATCGGCGTAAAGCTCAAAGATATGGATTATCTGGCGAAGGGCGAGGAGATAAGCAAACTCCGCCGGGTGGTTTCGGTGGGTGTGGTTACCGGCCGTTACGATCTGATAGTTACCGTCCATTTGAAGCACGGTTTCGGTCATCTTGAGTTCCTCAGTGAGGAGCTGAGTAAGATAGACCGTCTTGATTCCATTGAATCCTTCCTGGTTTACAAAGGCTTTAATATTAAAGTTCCGTATATCACCGATGACAAAGAAATGCTGGAGTTTGTAGATTGACCTCAAAATTGACCTCTTTCGCGCGTTTGAAAAAACTGGGAATTGCGGTTCCTGAATTACTGGTTCCCGGAGATCAGACGGCGCCGGAGAAGTGGGCGGTTATCGCCTGCGATCAGTTCTCTTCGGAACGGGGCTATTGGGAAGAAACAGAGCGGCTGATAGACGGCTCGGCATCGGCTTTAAATCTGATAATCCCGGAGTGCTATCTGGAAGATGGAGATAAGGAAGAGCGGGCCCAAAGGGCCAATGCCGCCATGGCTGATGTGATGGCTGAGGGTGTACTTGAAAAGCTGAAACCCGGTTTCATGCTGGTGAACCGCTCTACCCCTCATGTTTCCCGGCGTCAGGGTCTGGTACTGGCTGTCGACCTTGAATCCTACGATTTCTCTGAGGGATCAAAGAGCCGTATCCGGCCTACAGAAGGAACCATCCGTGACCGGCTTCCACCCAGGATGGCCGTTCGCCGGGATGCACTGCTGGACCTCCCCCACATTCTTATTCTTATTGACGACCCTGAAAATCTGGTGATGTCCGCTGCCCAGACCGCAGCAGAAAAAGCGGATAATACCGTGTACGATTTTGATTTGATGCAGGGGGGCGGACATATCACCGGCCGTTTTGTCCCTCAGGAGGAATTGGACGCTTTAGCCGGGGCCTTTGAAACCCTGGCCGGGCGTTCGGATCTGCTCTTTGCCGTAGGGGATGGAAATCACTCTCTGGCGTCTGCAAGGGAAATCTGGCGGGAGAAAAAAGCTGCCGGTGCTCCTCCGGATCATCCCTCCCGCTACGCCCTGGTTGAGGTGGAGAACATCCACGATTCGGGGCTGCCCTTCCATCCCATTCACCGGGTGATTTTCGGGGTAAATCCTGAAGATTTACGGGCTTATCTTGGAAAGAAACTGGGCGCGGAAACGGTTGCCTCCACCGGGGGAATGATCGGAATCGTTTTTCCCGATGGTTCGCTGATAAAATGGAACATCAAGGTGCCGGGGGGCCGTCTGGCGGTTGAACCTCTGCAGAATGCTCTGGATGCCTATCTTAAAGACCATCCTGAAGCGGAAATTGATTACATTCACGGTGAGGATTCCGTCAAAGAACTTGTCGGAGCCGAGGGAAACCGTATCGGTATCATTCTGCCGGATCTGGACAAGAGCAGTTTCTTCCGGCGTATTACCGAAATCGGACCCTACCCTCGGAAAACTTTCAGCATCGGGGAAGCTGTGGAGAAGCGCTACTACCTGGAAGCACGGGAGCTTACATAGGGTTTCCCGGGAGTCGCCGGGGGGAAGCTTTAGGTGAGCTCCCTATTGCCGATGATGACTCCAAACATGGTTGTACCCCTTTTTCAGATGCTGAAGTGGAAGCCTTCTCCGGATTTTTCTTCCCAGGCTTTTCGGTCGAAATAATAAAAACGAGCGGCTCGATGGGAGACATCCATCTCGTACTCATCCAGAGGAATCACCATCCCGGTACCCTGAATCTTCTTCCGGAAGTTCCTTTTATCCAGGGGGCGGCAGAGAACCGTTTCATAGAGTTTCTGTACCTGGGAGAGGGTGAATTTTTCGGGCAGGAACTCAAACACCAGAGGCTGGTAGCGAATTTTCCCCTGTAGGCGATTGAGTGCCGCAGCCAGAATCTTTATATGGTCGAAGGCCAGCTCCGGGGGATCTTCCACCGGGAACCAGCCTGCCTCCTCGGCATCGGAATCGGCTTTTACCGTATGATCGAAAAGGTTGACAATGGCAACATAAGCCACGGTAATCACCCGTTCCCGGGGGTCCCGGTCGGGTTTTCCGAAAGTGGCCAACTGCTCCAGATAGAGCTTCTCTACACCGGTTTCTTCCATCAGCTCCCGTTTTGCCGCATCATCCAGGCTTTCATCCATCTGAACAAATCCCCCGGGAAGGGCCCATGCCCCCTTGAAGGGCTCCAGTTTCCGCCGGATCAGGAGGATTTTTAATTCTTCATTGTCCAGACCGAAAACAACGCTGTCCACGGTAACAGCGGGGTGGGGATATTCGTATTGATACATGTGTTGCACCTATTGTAAGTGTCGTATATACACTACTCCTGTCAGTGTATTGGATGGATAGTGTTGTGTCAACACCTTGTAATCAGCCCTGTTCAGATTCCTCTGTATACGGTAGTGTTTCTATGTATAGGTATGCCAACGCAGGAGGCGATTATGGTGGGTCCCGAGTATCAAGGCGTAGAGAGTATTTACGGTGAAAACAGTTTCA
>QNBK01000277.1 GCA_003644105.1 Spirochaetota bacterium
CCGCGGTAAAGAAGCTTCAGGATTTCAACCCTCTGCTGCATTCCCACTGAGATATCACTCACCAAAGCGGACAGATCCATTTCCAGACCGTATTTTTCTGATATCTTTTCAAGTTCATCCCGGGAGCTTTCAAGATCCAGTGAAAGACCTTTAACTTTTTCCGACCCGAGTATCAGATTTTCCAGGACAGTAAAAACCGGCACCAGCATAAAATGCTGGTGAACCATTCCGATACCTTTCTCAATGGCATCTCCCGGTCCGGAAAAGATGGTTTTTTCACCTTTTATACAGATTTCACCCCTATCGTAACGATACAGGCCATAGAGAATATTCATTAAAGTTGATTTCCCCGCTCCGTTTTCACCGAGCAGGCAGAGGATTTCACCCTCTTCAACTTCCATAGAGATATTGTCGTTCGCAAGAACACCGGGGAATCTTTTAACGATGTTCTTCATTTTCACTATAGCTGCCATATTTCCCTCATTAACAAAGAGCCGGATTTAACCCCGGCTCTTTGATTGTTTAGTCTCTATCGAACTGAACTACATGGCCGGAACTGTAAAATTCTCAAGCTCTTCGTAAGTACTCGGAGGTGTGATATCTCCAGCAACAATTTTTTCTTTCAGCGCATTCGCATAATCAACAACATCAGCCGGAATCAGATTTCCACTGGTAGCAAAATCGATGGCCCCTTCATTGATTCCGTAGTAATAGTGCCCACCCTTGAATACACCGTCAACAACCATGCCGACAGCATTGAGAACGGCAATATCAACACGTTTGATCATTGAAGAAAGGACATTTTCGGGAGCAAGATAATTCTGATCCCTATCAACACCGATTACGAATTTTCCCTTCTTCTTTGCTGCATTGATGACGCCCAGACCTGTCTGACCGGCAACCTGAAAGATGACATCCGCACCCTGGTCATACTGGGGATTTGCCATTTCCTCACCCTTGGCGGCATCAGCAAAAGTACCGGCATAGGAAATCAGGATTTCAATATCAGGGTTTGCTGTCATAGCACCGGCCCGGTATCCTGCTTCAAATCTATTTGTAACAGGAGTGGACATTCCGCCGACAAATCCGATAATACCCGTTTTGGATACTTTAGCGGCTATTGCTCCAACCAGAAATGCACCTTCATTTTCGCGGAAGTGAATACTCGCAACATTCGGCAATTCAACCGAACCGTCAACCATCCCGAAATATGTATCCGGGTACATTTCTGCTGTTTCAGCAACCGCATCTTTAATCATGAATCCGACACCGATAACCAGGGAAGCTCCCTGCTCGGCAAGGGTACTCAGGTTCGGGACATACTGTGCCTGTTCACGGGATTCAAGAACTTTCCGCTCAATACCGTATTTTTCCTCAGCCTGACCAAGACCTTCCCAGGCAGCATCGTTGAAGGACTGGTCCCCCAGTCCTGACTGATTGGTAACCATCGCCATAACAAGCTTCTTCTTAACCGGTTCTGCAGCCGCATCTAATTCACCTGCACCACCGGCCCATAAACCTGTACCTGTTACAGTAATCAACAGAACTGATAAAACCGCTTTGAACACTTTCTGCATAACATTCCTCCATTCCGAAATCGGATATTATTTAATTTCCCGCTGATCAGGGAAATTTTATCAAGGTAATGGCCAGCCATTCTTCTCCCACAACTCAATAGCTTCTTTCTTTGACTCTGAATAAACAGCCATTTCATCAATAGAGACAAACTCACCATTCTGGAGAATGGTTTTCCCATCGATGATTACTGTGTCTACATCAGACCGTTCACAGGTACTGACAATGTAATTTTCAACATTCTCTTCAAATATGGGTACGGCACTCCTATCTTTCAGCAACAGAATATCGGCCTTCTTGCCGACTTCAAGAGAACCGATTTCCTTCTCCATCAACAGAGCCTCGGAACCCTTCCGGGTAGCCATACCCAGAACATCACTGTCCGGGAAAAGCTCCAGATTTTCATACTTCAAGCGATGGAGCATCTGAGCAGTTCTCATAATCTCAAACATGGAATGTGTTTGCCCATCTGTACCCAATCCGACACAGACACCTTCTTTAACAAAGGGAATCATATCCGGCCAGAAACCGAATATGGCATTGGATTCGGCATTGTGGGCAATCTTCACATCATGAGCCTTGAATATCGCAGGATCATTCAGCAGATCCATATAGGCACAGTGGAAAAGAAGAACATCCGGTCCGAGAAACCCGATATCCTCCAGATACCGGGTAGGTCTTTTACCGTACTTGCGCATGGCATCAAAATTATGCCAACGGTCGTCCGCCATATGCATCATGATTCCGCAGCCCAGATTATCAGCCTGCTGCCTGGCTTCCACAAGCAGTTCTGTGGGACAGGAGAATGTCGTATGGATACCGATCCGTGCTCTGATTCTTCCGTTTTCAGGGTTGATTTTCTTTATCAGGTTGATGTTTTCCTGAAGACCCAGATCCTGGTTTTCTTTACTGATCCGGCCGGTCGTCTCAAATGAGAGAACACAGCGCATACCGGACTCAACAGCCGCCCTGTAGACAAAATCCATAGCTCCAGGGATGGCGTAGGATCCTTCCGCCGTGTCTGTCGTTGTCGTGATACCACTTCTGATGTTCCCCAGCATATTTGCCAGAGATCCGATATACATCTGGTTCTGAGTAACTCTGTCTTCCAGCATCGGATACCAGAATCTCTCCATCCACGAAATGAATGAGAAATCGGAATCATCAAATCCTGAAAACGGGATACTACGGACAACGGCGCTGTATAAATGGCTGTGAAGACTGATAAAACCAGGGGAAACAATCATTCCCGACGCATCAATAATCTCGGCGCCAATGGAGTACCGTTCAATATCAATCGAATCTTTTGTACCTATCAGTTTTATTTCGTCATCTTCTATATAAATCACACCGTTCCGAATTATGGAATTATGTTCATCCTTTGTGACTATCAGGCCATTTATTATCAGCTTCTTATTCATTTTTTTCATTCACCTCAGCTCTTTCAGACCCTGAGCTGCCCCGGCATTCAGAAAACCTATATCTGTGTTATAGGTGATCAACTGCATTCCCTTATTTTTCCATTCAACAAGCTTCTGTAGATTCGCAATGTGCATTCCGGTGTACACGCCGTATTTCCTTCCGGTTTCCAGAACTTTTTCAAAAATACCATTCATCAGAGATCCGTTCAGATCATTGGGAACTCCGTAGGATACGGCCATATCATTCGGCCCGAGAACCGCTCCATCAACACCTTCCACAGAGAGGATGTTATCCAGATCATCCATTGCCGCTTTCCTTTCAATCTGCAGAATTACCAGATTTTCTTCATTTGCATTACTGACAAAATTCAGAAGGTCATCACCTTTGTAGTTGTTGTGTCCTTTATTTATAGAACAGCCCCGCTCACCCATCGGAGGATATTTCGAGTAAGAGACGGCCCTTTCAGCCTGTTCTCTTGTTTCAATCCTGGGAACCATAAATCCCTGTGCTCCGGCATCAAGGCATCTGGCAATGAAGTGATACTGAAGGTCCGGCACTCTTACCAGAGGGGTAATACCCGCAAGACGGGTTACTTTTATCAGGTCCGCCACAGTTTCCATTGTATGGGCACCATGCTCCATATCGATAAAGATGAAATCAAACCCCGCATTGGCAAGTATCATGGGGACCGCAGGAGATCTCAGTTCCTGCATCATGGTTCCGAATACGGGCTTACCGCTCTCAAGCTTTGCTCTCAAACCGTTTTTAATCATTTATATGCTCCAGGTTCTACCGCTCAGAATCTCAGGTGTTCTGCTGTTCTGCTGTTCTGAACTCTCCCTATAATAAATCCGGAGCCTCAGATGTCAAGACATTTATCAAACAAACTTGATATATTAGCGAATCAGCTCCCACCCGGGAGCCGGGAGGCTTCAAGTGAAACCGGAACTCATCCGCAACGGTGAAGGTAAATTCATCATGGAAGGCGAGGAATGCACTCAAATCTACGCCCATACCGATAAACTGATTTTCTCGGTAAGCACACTGCTTCCCGGGCAGAAAGCCTGCCTGGACAAAGGACACGATGACGCCCATGAAACAGTCTATGTGATTCAGGGAGTCCTGATGATACACATGCCCGACTCCGAAGAATACTTCCGGCTGGAGAAAGGAGACTGCCTGCTGATACCTCCGGGGGCATCCCACTACTCTATCAACGTGGGTGATGAAACCTCGATTGCAGCCTGGTCCTGTGCTCCCCATCTGTAATTA
>QNBK01000278.1 GCA_003644105.1 Spirochaetota bacterium
TCCGGTGCAATTTCAAGAACACCGATACGACGGGCGTCGGCGCGTAATTGAACCTTCCGGGGCTTGCGTCCCACAGCCGGAGAATTGTCTTTTTTTTCTTCAATCAGTCCGGCTTTAAGAAACTCATCCATCAGAGTTTTTACAGTTCCGTGGCTCAAACCGGTACCCCTGGAAATATCACTGCGGGTTACCGATCCATAGCGGCTGATATGCTTAAAGACCAGTTTGCGGCTCTGATCTTTTACCATAGAGACGTTCAGTCTCTCA
This sequence comes from Spirochaetota bacterium, assembly GCA_003644105.1. Classification (GTDB taxonomy): domain Bacteria; phylum Spirochaetota; class Spirochaetia; order DSM-2461; family DSM-2461; genus UBA2779. The sequence continues at coordinate 268 of QNBK01000278.1, forward strand.
CTTTGTCTTGTCACTGGTATTACTCCAAGGTCAATTAACATCCCTTCCCAGAATCTCATGAGAGAGACCATTCAGAACATCGGCAAACACATAGGTATTATCGGCAGAATAATCATTTTGCGCCTGTTCCAGAGCGATTTTACCGGCATCTCCCGGTTCTTTGAGGTATTCTAATGCCGCATTGAGAAGTTGAACACCTTTGCGGTAGTTCTCAATCCAGCGGCCTATTTCATCCTGGAGAGTGCAGTTCTGCAGCCCGCGATCGAAGAGATTAACGGCACGGTTCAACCTGGAAGTTACATCACTGAGTACCGAAAGTGCACCCGTCTTATCACCTTGAAAGAGAAGAAAACCAATGGACTCAAGGGATGTCCTCAAGTCGGGAGAATCGGTTGTGTAGAGACAGGAGTAACGGTTGTTATCCGCAAAAATCCTGAAATCTTTCCACTGATCGGCTCCGATAACCGTCTGCAGAGCCCTGTTCCAGGAAAGCTCGGCATCGTAGACCTCGGGATTCCAGAGATAGTCGGCGATGGTAAGAAAGCCGATTTTGGAACTCTCGGGAAGTTCCATACCGTTGGCTACAATTCCAATGGCTGAACGGTAAAGGTGGGGATCCCTGCCGAGGTAGGGACCGATGTGCAGCTCCCGGCTCATCTCGAGGTCGTTCACCGGGTAATTATCCCAGTAGAGAACCGGGCGGTTGATTCTCCGGGAAAGGAAGCCGGCATCGGCCAGGGTGAGCTGACGGCTGCAGATTTCAGGGCCGGTCCAGAACATTTCAATCCGGGGATCCAGAAGGCTTCCCAGGGAGGTGATGTAAGCTTCATCCCCGTTTCCATAGTACTGGGTGGGACAGACGGCCAGCTGATTTAAGGGGTCTATCTCTTTCAGGGAGCGGAACAGGCGGTTGGCGATATCGGCATGGGCATGGGGTAAATCCGGGTATGCAGCCTTGTCCCCTTCATGCTGGAGTTTTTCGGGAATATCATCGTAGAGCAGTCCGAAGCGGGTAACACCCAGCTTGCGAACCTGATTCAGTTTGGCCACAAGCATCTTGAAGTCTTCGTTGTTTGAATACGCCATGGACAGGCCGGGCCCGATGTTGTACCAGAAATCCATATCGTTTTCAGCTGTTAAACTGATGAGTGCTTTCAGATCCTCCAGGCTTTTACCTTCGTAAGGGTCCCGCCAGCGTTCCCGGTGAAAGACATCGTCCTTGGGTCCGTAAAAGTAGGCGTTCATCCTGTGTCCGGCCATCAGTTCCAGCAGGCCTTTTCTGGCGGAGGGAGACCAGGGAGGACCGTAATACCCTTCAATCAGGGCCCGGATGGGGAACCGGGGGCCGTCCAGGATTTCAATTTCGGGAAGGCTTTCCCGGTATTCATCACTTTCATTACCTTCATCACCCTGCCGGAGCAGCATATCCAGGGTTGCAAGGGCGTACTTCAGGCCGCGGATGGAAACGTACTCAATCCCGGCGGTAAACCTCGTATTTTGAGGCTGTAGTTTCAGACGGTAGCCCTCTCCGTGGGGATAACCGGTTACAGGATCGCGGAACAGTTCATCGTTGTTGGTTTTTACCGCATCAACGGTTATTTCACCACCGTCGGTGAGCATCCAGCCGTAAGCTGTAAGCTGCGTTTCAATCCGGGGGGCATTTTCGTTGTTTGCAAGAGAAAATGTCGGAGCACCTTTGAGCAGCCGGGGCTGCAGACTGCCGAAAGATTTGAGCTCCCGGGGAGCCGGGGTGAAGTCAAACTTGTAATTCATACTGCTGTTTCCTTATCCAATGAGTACTTCCCGGTTTTCCTCTGCCGAAAGATACACAGCATCAATAATCTTCATCAGATTCAAGCCGTCAGAAGATGGAGCGATACAGGGTACCGCATCAACAACACAGTCCCGAAAATGGCTCATCTCCCGGGAAAAAATCTCATCAAGAAATTTTTCACCGTTAAGGCTGCTATGGATATTATAGCTGGTATCCGCCGGATAGCTTCCATTATTCCAGGAAAGGGATAATTCAGGATCCACCTTCAGCCCGCCCTTTGTTCCGAAGAGTTCCAGATTCTGGCTGTCCTCTTTCAGATGCTGGGCCCAGCTGGCTTCCAGATTCAATACGGCTCCATTTTCAAAAAACAGATTTGCGGTAACCATATCCTCAACATCCCTTAAACCATCGGCTTCCTTGCTGAGGTATTTTTCAGTTCCCTTCACCCCTTTCATGATATCCGGCAGCTGAAAAGTTGTGCCCCGAACAGACCGCACAGCTCCGGCATCCGCCAGGTAAAGGGCCAGGTCCAGAGAATGAATACCGATATCAATCAGGGCCCCACCCCCGGATCTGGACTTATCGGTAAACCAGCCTCCCGGCTGTCCGTCCCGGCGCAGATAGGCGGCTTTCATATAGTATATATCACCCAGGGCACCCGATCGCACCACATTCAAAGCGGCATCAGACTTGAGATCGAAGCGGCGTACCAGCCCTATCATCAGAAGCTTCCCGGACTTTTTCTCAGCCGCAACCATTCCGGCAGCCTCTGCGGCATTCCGGGCCATGGGTTTCTCACAGAAGACATGCTTACCGGCATTCAGGGCGGCAATGGAAAGTTCGGCATGAGAGGCATTCCAAACCGCCACAGAAACCGCATCAATTTCATTATCCGCCAGAAGAGCTTCCGAGCTTTCATACACCTTTGGAATTCCGAAACGTGAGGCCACATCCTTCGCCTGTTCCAATGCGATACTCGTAATTGCCGCCACTTCCACATCCGGAACAGATTGGAATGCCCTCAAGTGGTATTCACTGATACTGCCGGACCCGATAATCCCGACTTTCATGCAAGCTCTCCGGAATTCTCCTGAATTTTCACAATCGATGATTTTATATCATCCATATCTTTCTCGGATCCAAGGAGGGCATTCTGGGTAATCCATACCGTCTGTTCACAGGCCTTATCCGCTGCCGGAAGATCAACCGATTCATAATCAATACCGGATGTAATACGCAGAACTTCATCCGATCGGAATACCGGCTGCTGCTGTATTGGGGTATAACCCGAGTGAGCCGGAATACCCTCAGCTGTGAGGGCCTCAACAAAGCGGTTCTTGGGGACCCCGCCGAAATAATCAGCATTGTAACGGAACATATAAAGGTGATGGGTTATCCTGGTAGCCCTCGGGTCTCTTGCAAAAGGTTCAATCCCCTCAATTTTTCCAAGAAAGCCATTCAGTAAGCTGACATTCTTCTCCCTTGTATTGATTTGACTATCCAGACGTCCCAGCTGAGCACGCAGGATGGCCGCCTGCCAGTCTGTCATTCGTAAATTGCTCGAAAGATTGTAGTGCTCGTACCAGAGACCGTCTTTTTTCCGACCGACATGATGAATGGACCAGACCTTATCGGCCAGTTCATCATCGTTGGTAACAATGGCACCACCTTCACCGGCACTCATATTCTTTGAAAGCTGAAAGCTGAAGGAGCCCGCCGTACCAAGACTGCCTACCTTCCGTCCTTTCCATTCAGATCCATGGGCCTGAGCCGCATCCTCAATCAAAGCGAGTTTGTATTTCTCAGCCAGTGCCGTAAAGGCATCCATATCTGCAGGAACACCCGCTATATGGACGGGAATAATAGCCCTGGTCCGGGATGTAATTACTCCCTCCGCTTTACGGGAGTCCATATTGTTGCTGAGGGGATCGATATCTGCAAAAACCGGTGTTGCCCCAACCATCAGAACAGCAGTAGCAGTGGCAATAAATGTATAGGGCGGAATTATCACCTCATCACCAGGTCCGATGCCGAGAGCCCGCAGGATAATTTCCAGCGATACCGTTCCACTGCTGACAGTCTGAACCCTGCCCACTCCCAGATATGCGGCAAAATCCTTTTCAAAGCCTTGAGTCTGGGGGCCGAGAGTTCCCCACTGCCGGCTTTCCAGAACGTCCAGAACAGCCTTTTTTTCAGCATCA
>QNBK01000279.1 GCA_003644105.1 Spirochaetota bacterium
AGTTTAAACTCTTCGTGCTCGAAGGCTTCCTGAACCTGATGATGGGAGGTTTTGTCTTTCATCCATTTCTCGTAAGGCGGGCTGCCTATTCCTTCACTGCAGGCCCCGATGAGAATCATCGGTACCCCGGGTTTTGCAGCCATAGAAGCATGTCGGAGTGCTTTTTGAGCCTGATAGAGGTTGATATCTTTAGGATAGCCCCCCGGGGACGTAACAACCAGGTCGAATCGGGAGTCAATAGGTACTGAAAAAAGAAATTGCGCTTCTTTTATACCTTTTTTCATTACATTCAGTGGATTTCCGGCAAAAACGGCAACAATTTCTTTTGAATCGTTCATCACTACATTCAGAGCCAGATGGACACCGATGATGCGTCCTGATTCTTCCACATCCTGCCTCACAGGATTATCTTCATACCGGCATGGGCCGGCTCCTTCCATGGTGAGCATTGAGTGGTTGGTTCTGATACTTTCAGTTCCCCCAAGACCTATTACAGCACTTTTAATTCCGCCGGACCATCCCATGTACTGGTGTGGTTCTATATTTCCCACAACAACCCGTAAATCCGCCTCGGCAAAGATTTTATTGATTGTACAGGGAGTTCCCGCTGCGGTTTTTCCGAGTTTTATGAGGTTTTCTTTGTCTTCTGCATCGTGGGAGATGATGTTGTATCTCCTCGAGATTTCTTCAGGAACAATCAGATGATGTTCTTCCGGCAGCATGGGTGCATGGGTGCCGGTGGCGATAATCAAGGTGATGTTCTCCCTCTTGTATCCAACCTCTTCCAGCCAGCTTAAAAGCGGCGGCAGAAGGAAGTGGTGGGGAACCGGCCGGGTTTTATCGTTTATGGCGATTGCCGCTGTAGACGTATCACCCTGAGCGTACAGATTCTTTCCTAAGCGTTTAAGTGAAGCGGATATCTCCTGAATCGGATTACTCAAACCCTTCCGTGGTTCAGGTTTCAGTATGGATACCGGCCAGTCTTCAGGCAGATGGAAACTTTGTTTTGATTTTCCGTAAGGAATAGAATATTCATCCATTGTGTCTCCCGGGGTTTACCACGTTTAATTTAACCGTCACCATTATGTCATGCCGGAAAAGAATAAAACAATTAACAAGCATCTGATTGAGGAAAAATTTAATTCCATCACACACAGCATAGGTGCCGGTATGAGCATCGCCGGATTAATATTTCTGATTGTTCTTACCAGAATGAACAGTGGTGGAGTCCTTCGGTATGTCAGCTTCAGCCTGTATGGGGCCTTTCAGATAATGCTTTATCTCTCATCATCTTTAACCCATTTATTCACAGATTATCCAAAAATTCATGCACCTTTGAGAGTTGTGGACCAGGCTTCTGTGTATTTGCTCATAGCCGGTACCTACACACCCATTTCTCTTATTGCCTTACCCGACCCCTGGGGGTGGTGGGTATTCGGAATTATCTGGGGTATTGCATTTGCCGGAATCCTGATGAAAACGGTTTTTCTCAGGGGTAGGAATATAGCATCAGATCTTCTTTATCTGCCCATGGGCTGGCTTATTATCGTTGCATTCAAACCTTTAAGAGAGGTATCTCCACCGGGGTTCATTATGTGGACCATACTGGGCGGAGGTCTTTATACAGGCGGTATTGTGTTCTATCTCTGGAAAAAACTTCCATTCAGCCATGTACTCTGGCACCTGTTCGTTCTGGCCGGAGGAATCAGTTTTTTTCTGGGATTTGCCTTTTATCTCACATAATCGAAACTTCAGGCCATCACGTTATTTCCGCGTGTGGGAATCGCCGTATTAAAGCCTCTTCCGTCGAGGTATTCGGAAAACTTGTCAATTGTTTTTCCCTCACCGTGAACCAGAAAAACTTTTTTCGGCTTCTCCTTGAATGCTTCCAGCCAGCGTACCAGATCGTCTCTGTCAGCATGAGCTGAGAATGAGCTTATTCTGACAATTTCGGCTTTAACCGCCAGGGTTAAACCCATCATACGAACCTCAGAGGCACCGTCCAGAAGGATGCGTCCAAGAGTCCCCGGGGCCTGATAACCCACGAAGAGAACTGTATTCTTCGGGTCCCAGATACCATGCTTCAGATGGTGCCTGATACGGCCGGCGGTGCACATACCGCTTCCGGCAATAACGATGGCCGGATCTTCAGATGCGTTTATCTGCATTGATTCGGCGGCGGTGGTGGTACAGGTTAATCCGGGAAAATCAAAAGGTTTGTCGGTTCGGGACCGGGCTTCTTCGTCGTACAATTCCGGATGATCCCGGAAAACCTTTGTAATTTTGATGGCCAGGGGGCTGTCCAGGTAGATGTTGATGTCAGGAAAATCAGGGCGCTCAGTTTTCAGTTCACTCAATAAGTAGAGCAGTTCCTGGGTACGTTCCAGGGCGAAACTTGGTATAAGGAGTTTGCCTCCCCGTTTGTAGGTATTCATTATCTGTTCGAAAAGCAGCTCTTTTCTGGGCTTGCGTTTTCCGTGGAGCCTGTCTCCATAGGTGGATTCCATAAACACATAATCGGCATTCCATATGAAGCTGGGATCTTCAATGATAGGGACATCCCACTGTCCGAGGTCACCCGAAAAAACCACCTTGGTTTCATTGCCCTTTTCTGTAAGAAAGAGTTCTACAATCGCCGAACCGATAACATGACCGGCATCCCGGAATCTGATGGTTACCTCATCGTTTATTTTCATCGATTCCCCGTAAGGCAGCTGTCGGAGCAACGGCGGAATCTTTTCAGCATCGTCCCTGGTATACAGGGGATCACGTGGCTTCTGTCCCATCCGCTGCCTCCGGCGGTTTTCATGCTCTGTGTCCTTTTCCTGGATGTATGCCGCATCACCGAGCATGATGGGAAGCAGGTCTGCTGTGGCATCAGTGGTATAGATTTCTCCCTTGAATCCCTTTTTTACCAGCTTGGGAAGCAGTCCGCAGTGATCGATATGCCCGTGAGTTACGATAACAAAGTCAATTTCTTCAGGGTTGAAGTGAAACTCCTCATAGTTCAGGCGGTTCAGGTCTTTTCCACCTTGAAACAAACCGCAGTCAATCAGAAAATTTGTACCTTCAAGCTGAACCTGATGGCAGGATCCGGTAACGACTCTTGCAGCGCCGTGGCATGTGATATTCATGATTTAATTATAGTTTATTTTGTGGTGTAAATGCGTTTAATTATTTAAACGACGAGGCTCATCTCACGCCACTTTCCGAAACGGTAACGCAAGAACATTCCAACCCCGAGGGTTATGACAAAGATAATGAATATCGTCCACATGGATACCGGTGGAATTTTTAGTACCTTGATAGCATACCAGGCGACACCGGCAAAAATCCAATGCAGTATAATCGAAATTCTCATTACAAACTGTGTGTCTCCGGCTCCCCGGAGAGACCCTGCCAGAATCAGCTGTGTGGCATCTGCCAGAGTGTAAATTGCCGCCAGCCTTAACATGGTAATAGCTGTTGGCGCGACATCAACACCGCCGTTTTCCAGTCCCGAGGCAAAAATATTTACCAATGGCCGGGCTCCGAAGACAAAGAGAACAACCAATAACGATGCAAAAGACCATGTAACGGCCATGGTTAATCTGGTAGCATGTTCGGCTCCCGGGATATTACGGGCACCTATATATCTCCCTGTTAATGTTGTTGCGGCGAATCCCAATCCCAGCATGGGAATGAAGGCTACCATGTCGTAGTTGAATGCAATTGTTACCGCGGCTGCCGTATCAGGTCCGTAAGAATACATCAGCTGAACAAAGAAATTAAAGGCGGCAACATTCAAAAAATTCTCTACCCCTGCCGGAGTTCCGAACTTCAGCAGAACCTTTGATAAACGTCTGTCAAATCCCAGCTCTTCAGCGGTTCCGAACTCCCTGCGGTACGAGGGAGAAAGATATACACCGAGGAGTATCAGCATAATGGTGAGAGATCCCAGGAGAGTACCGATGGCAGCTCCGGTTATCCCCATGGCTGGAATTCCAAATTTGCCGAAAATCAGTATCCAGTTAGCCGGAACATTTATCAGCATTCCGGCAAAGTTGGCCAGCATCACAACCCGTGTTCGCCCGAGACCGATAAAAAATCCTGCCAGGGCGTAGCGAACCAGACCAAAAATAGATCCGAAAATGAGTATACGGAAGTAAGTCATTTCCAATTCCACAAGATCAGGTATATGGCCCAGAGAAATGAAAAACAGTTTTACAAGGGGAATCATCAGAATCAGCAGCGGCCATC
>QNBK01000280.1 GCA_003644105.1 Spirochaetota bacterium
ACACCCTCATCATCGGTTCCGGAGCCGCAGGGCTCAACGCTGCAGTGCAGCTTCACAGCCGGGGAATTACCGACATTCTCATCGTTACCGAGGGCCTGAATATGGGCACATCCATCAACACCGGATCGGACAAACAAACCTATTACAAAAGCGCCATGTGCGGTTCCGATCTCGATTCCCCTGAAACCATGGCGGCCAACTACTTCAATCCCGGGGGCATGCACGGCGATCCGGCCCTGGTGGAGACCGCCTGGGCCGGGTTCCGGGACGGTGATATCTACCGTTTACCTTAAGGAAGTTTTCATAGATTCAAACTCATCCTTGTTTATTTCACCCCTGGCATATCGTTTCTGAAGAATCTCCAGAGCACTCTCTTCCCGGGGTTCCGGGCCGTAATGCCGGGAAGAGTTTCTGGAATAGACGATAGCCATATAAATTAATACTCCGATAAATAAAGCAGAGAATATGAACGGATTGTGAACTGAGTATGTTGAATAAGGTTAAAGACTCAACGCGGCCATGAGATTTTCCACGCTCAGACTCTCCATCTCCAGTTCATTGTAAACAGCCCCGATTGATTCCAGAAAATGAGAGTCCGAATTACGCAGGACGGGATACCTACCCGCCAGTTCGGGATTATCTCCGGAGCGAAGTTCTACCGCATCGAAATCCTCATCTGGAATAAAACCGAGTTGAGAGATAATACCATTGGTCGGCCTGGCGATATGGGCCGGAATGCACAGTCCTCCTAGATGATGAACCTCTTCCAGCAGAGAATGGAGGCTCAAGCTGGATGCACCGTAAAGGGTTTTCTCCGCAAAGCCGAGAATCTCATCCTTCCCATTAACAATAGGCTGATCTCCGAGAATCCCGGCCTGGTTGGGGACATCCGGAAGACTTTCATAAACGAGCTTCCCGAGTTCCAGAGCAGAATCAAGACAATCGAAAAGTCCCAGAACATGGGCCTCTTCCAAAACGTTCACCTCAATACCGTAGAGGCAGGCCATACCCTCCCGGGCACAAACCTCGGCGAATACGGGAAGGTTGAACGTACAGTTATGATCGGTAAGGGCCAGAGCGTTCAGCCCGGACTCCTGGGCCTGTTTAACGATGGCTGCAGGGGACATTTCCAGAGAGGCACAGGGAGAGAGGCAGCTGTGAATATGAAAGTCCCCCCGGAAAAGCACAATTACAGATCTTTCAGACCTTCGCCGATACGAAGGGAGGATTGAAACTGATTTTCAGCTGTTCTGAAAACCGCAATCCCCTCGCTTGCAGCAGTCTCAAGTACATCATCGTCAACAGGCCGGTTATTGCAGATAACGATTGCCGGGACCCCCACCAGGGTGGCCACAGCAACTGTATTTTTATGGGCTTGAATGGTAATCAGAACCGAATATTCGGAGGCATTGGCCATCACATCACTGAGAAGGTCTGAAGTGTAGGCATCTGTTATGTCCCTGTCTTCGTATCTGTCCTGAAGACATTCCATGTTTTCGATTTTTCCGATATCAGCTATCGTCATTATCACCTTCCTTCCCGTTTTCCTTTTTAAGATAAATAATCGAGAGTATCATTGTTCCCAGGCCCGGCTCGGAATGAATCTCAAACTCATCTGAAATCTTCTTCACATTCGGAAGCCCCATACCCGCCCCGAAGCCCATGGAACGCACCCACTCGCTGGCCGTGGAAAAGCCTTCAGTCATAGCCAGTTCGAGACTTTCAATTCCCGGCCCCAGATCGTTGGCCGATATCCTGATCCGTTCGGGGTTGATATCGAATCCCAGCATTCCCCCCAGAGAATGAGCCACCAGGTTTATCTCCAGTTCGTAACAGGCCACTGCCACCCGGCGGATAACCCCCGAGGGCACCTTCCGCCTTTTCAGGAATTTTTTAATTTCAGTGGAAGCCTTACCCCCGTTTTCAAAATCGTGCTGCTGCAGAGAGTACACCTTTACAAGGTCGAAGATATCCGCTTCTTCGGAGTCTTCTATCAGATGCTCCATTTTATTCAGCTGCTGTGAGAGTTCCCGGATTAAAGCCAGATTGATATTCCGGAAAGTGAGCATACCGTTGAGCCTGTTGTCTTTATCCACCACCGGAAATCGGCGGAAGGGGTATTTGTTAAATGCGGCAATGGCAAAGGATAAAGGCATCTCATCGTGGAGAACCTGAACTTCCCGGGTCATCCAAAGGAAAACAGTATCGTCCATCTTCCCCTTTTCCAGGGCGTTCATCACATCGTTCATGCTCACCATTCCCACCACTTTCTGCGACCCGGCCACAGTAACCGGCAGCCCGGTAATGGCGTTCTGTTTCATCAGAGCCTGGGCCTCCCGCATCGAAGTCTGCCTGGAAACGGTAATTACTTCGGATGTCATCACCTTCCTGATTTCAAGGCCGTAAACCAGTTCCTGCAGCCGGAGGGATGTCTCAAGAGGATTCACCTCACCCCGGCTTTCGCTGCTCATGAAGCTTCCATCACTCGGCCCACCCTCAAGCAGGTTTCATATGTGGGGAACCGGGTTTGCAGAATAACAATATCCTGTTCCTCGGCCAGTTTAATCATTCCCCTGGTTACAGCTTTGTTGTTGGTGACCACTACCGCGGTGATGCCGATAATCCCCGCCGACCTGATAACCTGTTCTGTGGTGAGAGAGGTAATCAGAAGCAGATTTTCCAGTTCGCACATCAGAACATCGCTTAAAAGGTCTGAGGTGAAAACCGAATTTATATCCAGATTTCCGCAGTCCACCGGACCGTAAAGGGAGTCAATTTCCAGGGCTTCCTGTATCTGCTTCAGTTTCATTATTCATTGTTCCTACATCGTGTTTAAACACTGTATAAATTCTTTGAAGTCGTCCGGTAGTTGCCTCTTTTCCATAGAAACACTCCCGCAGGTAGGTGATGGTTTCCAGCTTTTCCCTGATTGGTGCATCAGACCAGTATTCTCGGTCCAGTCGTTCATTCATCTATTTTGTCTATGCCTTCCTGCAAACCTATCATAGCATTTTATTTGTTATTAGTAACGCTGAGATTGAGAATCTGAAATCTGTGCTGCTGGAAATGCTTCATTAGTTTGTTTGGAATATGGAGGCTTAAGCCCCGGAAACAGCGTGAAAGATTGAGTTAAACGGTATATTATTGAACGTAGCAGCTCTTTGTTCACCAGGAGAATGATATGGAAATTTCCGAGTTAGAAGTAGAATCAAAAGTATCCGCAGTTACCGTTTATCAGGGCCGGGCCATGATAACCCGGCATGTGATAGTTTCACTGGAAGAGGGGAACCAGGTTCTGATTTTCACGGATCTTCCTGAAGATCTGGATCGTGACAGTATACAGGTAAAGGGGACAGGAGAGGCGACACTGGGTGAATGCTCCTATGAAACAGAGTATTTTATTGAGGATGTCAACTCAAAAAAACAATTCCTGTTGGATAAGCAGCAGGAACTCAGCGACAGCATTGCGGAAATTTCTCTTATATTGGAGGCCTGTGAAAAGGAAAAAAACTTTGTTGAGAGAATTACCGGTTTTATCACAACCCCGGCAGCCATGAATACTGACGGCGGCAGCAGGAGTTCCACTAGTGTAAATGTAGGTCTTAATGCTTCCACCTGGAGTAGTATGTTGGATTTCTATCATGGGAAGAATTCAGAAATCGATAAGTTGAAACTGACTTCAGAAAGACAAATCCGTGAACTGGAACAGGAGCTTGAAAAAATTGTTTATGAGATTGAAAATCTCGGGAGTGATATTCAAAAATCACGAAATATCATCAAGGTAAGCCTGTCCAAGCAGAGTGCAGGCAAGCTGGAACTGGATTTATCTTACATGCTTTCCGGGCCCTCCTGGCGTCCTGTATATGATTTCAGGGCTTTGAGTGATAGGGATACAGTGGCCCTTGAATACAATGCTCTGGTTAATCAGGCAACAGGAGAAGACTGGATTGGGGTTAACCTCAAGCTGTCAACTGCAAGGGTGAATATTTCCGGCATTCTGCCTGAATTAACACCCTGGTACTTATATTCCAGTAACCCTCCATCAATGCCCCGAATGGCTATGAGTAAAAAGATGGCCAGAATGGAAGATAGCGAGATGTTTGATGAAATATCGATGTCTGCTGCTTCTGGGTCCATTGAAAAGGAGGAGATTGAAGTCAGTCAGGCTGAAATTGAGACGGCTGGAGCTTCTGTCGTTTTTGCAGTAGCCGGCGGCGGCAATATCAACGG
>QNBK01000281.1 GCA_003644105.1 Spirochaetota bacterium
AGGATTTCGGTGGAGTGAGTATTTTGTATCTCCATCCGGAATTGATCCGGACTTCCTTGAAAAGTCAATGAATTGGTGGTGGCACAGCCTGATAACATCATAATGACAGTCACTACGATCATTGTCATAAGAGAAACACGATTATTGCTCATTTCTACTCCAGAAATACCAACAGGAAGAAAATCGAAAAATGCTGGTTGTAAATGCTACTTAATCTTCCTCAGCAATATAACATAAAAATCAGGATCTGAAATTCTCATCAGCATTAATTCATGAGTTGGATTTAATCCTGGAGGGAACTTATTTTACTGGTTTATAGCTTAATAGCTCCTATTCGCTGAGGGTTGTTATTGTCAGCATCGCCTCTCCTACTCGCATTTCCTTTGCTGAAGAATCTTGACGACGTCCCAATCCCCTGGTATTGGCTACAACATCTTTCAAAGATTCAAATATCTGATAGAGTTCTCCGTCGATGTATCTCGGGACGGTGCTCACCGGCGGTGGTTCTACAGAATAGGCGGTAACGATGAGGTTCTCCACGCCGAAAGGAGGCTGTACTTCAAACTCGTAGGGGAGGGGTATGGTTCGGTTTACACGATCTGAACCGATGTAGAAGGAGTCCTCCAGTAAAACCAGTTCATTATTTGCCAGGCGGTAGGTTATCTGCAGGTGCGCGGGCTGGTTCACCCGGAAGTAGAGCTGTAGTATCTCACCGTCGGTAAATACCAGGGAATCTTCGTCTCGGCCCTTGTTGGTCCAGATGTCGATGTTCAGTCCTCCGTCGCTTACTGCTCCATCGGCAAATTCCTGAAGAGCCACCATGGCTGCGTCAAAACCCTGGGGTTTCAGAGAACGGCTGCCGGCTGCGGAGGAGGGAAGAAGAACTTCCGCTCGTCCCTTTTTTTCTCCAGAGATATCAGAGGCAAGTACGATGATTCGGATTTTATTCTCTTCTTCCCAGTATTGACTGCGGAAAACCATCATTTCTCTGCCGGGTTCCAGGTTTTCAACAAGCCGGCTTTCCAGGCGTTCGGCAGCGTACCGGCCGAATTCGCTGGAGAAGGATGTTGATTCGTAGAGCATTGAAGGCACCTGGATGCGGCCGCCGGGCACGTTCTGGATTTTCAGCATGATGGCGATTTTACCTGCTGCCTCGGTGATGTTTTCTGCATCTCGGTTGGTTAAATTATCGATAAGGGATTGGATTTCGGACTCGGCGCTTCGGAGGTCAGCTAAATTATCCACCCCCTGAAGACTGGAGAAAAAGCCGGTTTCCATTTCGGGGGCAGATAGTGTGCGGACCAGAACCCAGCGGTCGTAAAGATTGGGGAATTTTGAGGCTGCATTGTAGAGAATTTCCAAGGATTGGCCGGACTTTCCGGAATCTAAGAGATTGCCGGCTTTTTGGCGGGATTCCCGGATATCACCCCAGTAGTCCGAAGCTTCGTCGGTGAAGTTCTTTGCGAGAGTTTCCAGGGGAATGTAGGCCAGAGCGTAGCTGCTTCGCCGGTCCTCATGAAGAATGAAATCTGCTCCGGAAATAGTAACATTCACCGAGTTCCGGGTAATCTGGGATACAGAGGAGGAGAAATTGCCTTCTGATTCTGATGCTATCTGTACGAGTTCTGATTGTACTCTGGTGCGTATTTTTCCGGACAGAACGGCCAGGGCAAAATCCCGAGCCTGCTCCCGGCTTGATGGTTCGTCTTTGGACACCGAGGCGTAGCCTGTGAGGTATTTATCCCTGGGATAGGGAGTGTCGGTACCGTAGGTACTTACCCAGGTGGGGGTTGATGCGGTTAAAGGCTGGGCAGCCAGAGCGAGAATCACCGTAAGGGTTATCAGAAAGGCGGGGGCATGGGGATGAAAGCGTTTCATAGGTCAGGTTATAGAGTTCTGTAAACGATTGTCAATTGAAAAATGTTGAAGAGGCAAATGGAGGCCGGGGAGATTTTTACTCTTTTGTCTGTTGATTACCGGGTTAGATTATTGGAATCTGTGGAAGCTTCTGGAAATGGTTATCTCTGCTGAACAATATCAATCCATGCTGAACTGCCAGGGCGGCTATCCATAAATCGTTTGTCGGTATTGGTGTTCCTTGTGTTCTCAACTGCCGAAAAAGGTTGGCGTAATTGTGGGTTGTATTCTCGTCTGCAAAAAGAATAGTCACTCTTGGCTTATTCAGGAAACTTGTGAGGATAAGCTCATTTTTCGGACCTTTCTTTCCACAGGCAAATCCTGCGCGTAGCTCTGCAATTACGATGAACGGGATTAAAATTTCAGAGGACTTCCTGATTACTCCTACTGCCTCTTCTGTTCCATCACAAAAATCCCTATATCTGTTTGTATCGATGAGAATTTTCACTTCCAGAGTGACTCATCAATCTCTTCAAATGAGGCCAGAGCTGCATCGGTATCGATGTCTGTTTCCCATGTACCGGCCAGATCGTCCATATCGTGATATTCAATCTCATTTTCCGTGTCCAACCCCTTTTGTAGAGCCTCAAGAAGAATTTTGTTGAGGCTTGTATGTTTTTTTTTCGATTTCTCCCGGGCCATTCTATCGATATGTTCCGGGATATTTCGGATTGTATACTGTAACATGCATACATTATATGCAAAAAATGCAGGCATGTCAAAAAAGTACGGAACAAAAACGTGAAGAGTAACTTTTAGTTACCGAATCCTCTCTCCTCCCCCGGTCACTTGTGCACGTTCGATATCAAGAATATAATTCCGTTATATCGAATATTTTAGATTGGAGCAAGTGATGAACGATAAATTTCATGCCCGCCGGGGTGCTGCCAACGAAGAGATGAAGAGCCGTGGAACCTGGAAAACCCTTCAGTATCTGGAGGGGCCTATGGCCGGCAGAACAGCCATGGAAAACCGCGGCGAGGTGATAATCCTTTCATCGAACAATTACCTGGGACTCTCAAATCACCCCCAGGTGATTGCCGCCTCTAAAGCGGCTCTGGACCGCTATGGAGCCGGAACCGCCAGTGTCCGTTTCATCTGCGGTACCTTCAGCATTCACCGGGAACTGGAAGAAGAACTGGCCCGTTTTGCACGTACGGAAGCGGCTCTTTCCTACGTATCCTGCTGGGCTGCCAACACCGGATCCATCCCTCTGCTGGCCGGGAAAGGAGATATTATCGTCTCTGATGAACTGAATCACGCCAGCATTATCGACGGGATACGGCTTTCCAAAACCGCAAGGAAAATCTACGCCCACTCGGATATGGTTTCTCTGGAAGAAAAGCTGAAAGAGGCCGCAGGGGAACTTGCCGAAGGCGGTTCGATACTCATTATCACCGACGGAGTGTTCAGTATGGAGGGCGATCTGGCCAAACTCCCGGGTATCGTAGAACTGGCGGAAAAGTACGGTGCGGCGGTGATGGTGGACGATTCTCACGGCACCGGGGTTACCGGAGCCAACGGAAGGGGAACCGTTGAGCACTATGGACTTGAGGGAAGGGTTGATGTGATTACCAGTACTCTGGGTAAGGCTCTGGGAGGCGCCGCCGGAGGTTATGTTGCATCCAGCCGGGCGGTTATCGATAGTCTTATCCAGTCTTCCCGGCCTCAGATCTTTTCAAATGCCCTGCCGGCTTCGGTGGCCGCCGGTGCTCTGGAAGCGGTCCGTCTCCTGGAAAATGATCCCTCAATTCTCGCCCGGCTCCGGGAGAACACCGATCTACTCAGAGATGGCCTGAAGAAACTGGGATTCAACCCCCTGGAGGGAGAGAGTGCCATTATCCCCATCATCGTCGGTAAGACGGCTTTTGCCATCGACATGAGTGCGAAGATGCTGGAGAGGGGAGTATTTGTAACCGGATTCGGTTTTCCTGTGGTGCCTGAAGGAACTGCCCGGATACGGGTGCAGGCCTCGGCGGCTCTGAGTTCCGGAGATATCGATGCGGCCCTGGAGGCTTTCGGAGAAGTGGGACGGGAGACCGGATTGCTCGGGTGAATCAAAACCATTCATGGCTACGCCTACACCAGTACCGAAACGGTTTTATTCCCAAGCGAAATGAGCGGAAACAGCGGGTTCGCATCAGCAGCGTACCACAGGCAAGGCCGAGGAACGTTGCGACAAAAGCGAACTTGCGAGAAGTCGCTTGAGCGACTCCGGGTCCAGGGCTTTGCCCTGGGCTTCCGATCTGGTTGATTGGGCACAGGTGTATGGAATCCAGGACTCC
>QNBK01000282.1 GCA_003644105.1 Spirochaetota bacterium
CCAAGGGGGAAGGGGCGGTAAGGGTGTGCATAATCCCGGGAGGTAACTCTGAGAGATTGATTTATTCTTCCCCGGGATACTCCGGCAGCGGCAGCTTCAGCCATTTCTTCGTCCTTTCGGTATGGACGGAATATATTCCAGTTTTTTTGCCGGAGATTGCAACTCTTCATCCCGGAAGATTGAAAGCTGCTTAATATCAATTTCTCGGATGGTTGGCTGTGGATAGGAATCTGCACGATTCCAGCGAAAACACATGCCGCCGAAATCGTGTCCCTGGGGATGAAGCCAATTCGGAAGTTCGGGGTTTTCATGACAGATAAGTATTCGCACTGAACCGTCAGACCGGTAATATGAGGTGTGTTTGTTCACATGTATTTGCGAATACCGATAATCCAGACTTTCAAGCCAATGGTTGGAGAGGACAAAATTCCAGGTGGCACATTCCGGAGGAGTCACTTCCACCACCAAAGCCCTGTCCGGCTTCAAGCTCCAATAACTGTGATAGTAAGCCATTAGAGGATCGCCGCCTGCAGCATCGGATCGCTCCTGATTGAACCGGGGTAATTGATTGGTTGTACCCGCAAATTCCCGACTCCAACGAGCAAACATCAGGGAAGCACCAGCCACCAGCTGTCCGGCTCTGTTCAGCCCATCCTCAAGATGTCTGGATTCGAGAACCTCAGAATCTGTTGATTTATCCAGAGCTTCAACTCGAAGTACAGACGTCCTCTCCCGGTCTCTGTCCCCGAAGAGTTCACGAACCATCAGCATTTTCGTATCAGGAGTTGTACGGAGCCAGTTCTCCCCTTCCCTCTCATTCGAGAGAATAATTTCAATTCTGCCATTCTCACCAATCAGCATTTCGTCGGTAGAAAGCTGCCCGGCTATGGGCATGGAGGCACCGGCTGAATCTGAATAGTCCCCCTCCTGGGTGGAAAAAATAAGAAATGGTGTCGTACCGAGATTCCCGATAATCCGATATCGCCGACGCCCGTCTATTACCGCGCTTTGATAGTAGAAATCAGGATTATCATTGCCCATTTTAACCGTTTCATGAACAAGACGCCGAAGAACAGGAGCCCCGGTATTCCCGCCTTCAACAAAGTTTTCCAACCCGGCCCTGGTAAGCCGGGACAGATAACGAAACCCTTCAGATCGGGTGAGAGAATCCATAGGAGAATCAAAGCCTAGAATCGATCCTCCGGCATCCTTGAGAAGGTTACAGAAATCATCCCAGGACTTACCGGAAATAATATTTTCTGAAGCGGCTTCTTCCGGACTGAGCCCCCGCCGCCGGAGTTTACGGGCGGCCGACTGCTTCTGGATTTTAAGTATAAAAGCCAGTATCTTCCTCATCACTTTTCCTTCACAGGTATTGCTGTAATCACAGGTGGATTGACTGTCTCATTATTCCGAAACCAATCAATAGTTCGGCTCATAGCCTGCCCGGTGCTATAAACCGGGATAAAGCCAAAATCCCGTTCAGCAGCGGCAGATGTACAGGTAAAGTCATTGCAGGTGTAATTCACTGCAAAACGACTCACTTTCGGGTTCCAGCTTACCATCGGCCGGATAAGCCAGGCGAGGGTTTCCGCCAGGATTCCTGCACTGAGCATTACCCTCCGGGGGATCCAAAGATTTACCGGAACAGGCTGACTCACGCCCGTCAGCAGCAGTATCCAATATTTCACGGCATGCAGCTGAATGGGCATGGGCAAGATTTCCAACATACACCAGCTGTTGAACTGCCGAACCATCAACGATTCGTACATAGGGAACGGATTTCGCCAGATTCACCAGGGCACTGATATGATAGGGGTCGGCTTCACCCCAGACACTTGAAGGCCGCAGTGATACGGTTCTCATTCTGCTTTGTCCACTCGCGGCAGAAACACCTGCTTCCTGAGAGGCCTTCAGCGCTCCGGCGGTTCCATCAGTATTTATATCATAGACAGTCTGTGGTTTATGAGTTCCCCAATCCACCATGGGGTCAGCAGAAAGAAAAGTCGGTGAATGAATGTCAAATATCCGGATTTCAGAGGCGTCGATAACGGGATTGTCTCGAAGGAGTTCCCGGACACGAGCCTGTCCGACAAATCCGGAACCTCCGGTTATCAGCAACGCCGGACGAGGGGGCACTTGTCGGCGGATCATAGTGTATCAATAGTAACCCCGACTCGGCTTTACAGACAAGTGTAGCCGTGGGGAATGCACAGAAGATACAATTGAGCGATGCGAATACTCTACCTGATCCGCCGGGATAAAAATGCTCGTGATTTATTCCGGAACGATATTCTTGATTTCGTTAACAGATCCCTGCTTCACCTGGCGAATGAAGTTGTTGTGGCTGTCTCGGACATCCTCCCTCCTGGCATATCGGTTATACCTTTTCGTAAAGATCTAATAGCCCTTATTACTCTGGAAAGCGTCAAACCGGAAGTAATCTGGCCGGAACCTCCGGAGGGATTTGCCGGAGCCTTTGTCTCTGAAGCGGCCTTTCCTGTTATTCACAAGCGGGAGTGGGAACTTGGAGAAAAGAGCCCGGGGGCAGGTTTGTTAACTCTTTTTCGTCAACGTAAAGGGCTCACCGAATCTGAGTTTCTCCAACGCTGGTATGAGGGACATACTCCATTGACATTGGAAGTTCATCCTAACATGGGTTATGTTCGCAACAGAGTTATCTCAGTTTATCAGAGCGCCGGGAGTTGTACTGAAATCTGGGATGGTATCGTCGAGGAACAGTACAACCCCCAAAAAGACTTACTGAGTCCTATCCGGTTTTTTGGCGGCCGCATCCTCGGAATGCTGCCAACTATGTTACGGGTATACCGGGATGTGAAGGGTTTCATTGATTACCCGAGTATCCATACATGGCTGACGTCTGAGTACCGAATAAAATAACCCTTTGAAACTTGGCGTGATTCCTCTTCAATAACTTTTCCTTCCGGTCTGATTTTTGGATAATGATCATTGTCAGCCCTATTGATATGCCAAAACGTCTGTTTGCGGCTCTCTTTTTCCAGTTAATAATTATCACGTTTGCACATATGTATATATTTTCTCTATTGTGTATATTTGCTCTTATGTGCAATAATATAAATCAACTATGAACGAACTATCAGAAATTATGGTGAAGGGCTCTAACAGAGCTTCACAAAGATCAAGGCGAAGAATAGTCGATGCCTTGCTAAACCTCTTGGAAGTATCCTCGCTTTCAAAGATCTCCATACGTGAAATTGCAGACAAGGCAGATCTCGTCCGCAGGACTTTTTACAGTCACTTCTCCTCGAAAGAAGAGGTCCTTAGATCACATTTCGAGTCTCTATGCGTACAACTTATCGAACACATTATGGACGCCGGGAACCTCACACTCGGCAGTGTTACCCAGCAATTCTTCTCCTTTTGGAGAGATCATGCCGGCTTTTTGCGAATCTTGAAGAAGAATGGCCTGGCGGTTCCTAATGAAGCTCTAGAGGATCTCATTCGCAGTATTGGTATTGCATTGCCCATGGATCGTATGGAAGGCGCTTACGCCAGAGCATTTCTTGCAGGCGGGCTTGTGAACATACTCGAAATATGGGTCGATCGGAACTGCAAAGAGAGTCCGGAGGCTATGTCCGACGAGCTGCTGTCCCTGGTGGGATTTTAAGAATGTCTGCAAGCATCATCATATGTACATTCAACGAAGAACAAACCGTTGAAATGGTTGTGAGGAAATGCTGTCTATACCGCCCTGACGATGAAGTGATCGTTGTGGACGATGGATCGACTGATAAGACACCATTTATTCTGCAGGAGTTGTCGTTGGAGCTTGATTTCATCTCGCTTCGGCTTCGTGAGAACAGAGGTAAAAGCCGGGCGATGGTACGGGGTATTGAAGTTTCATCAAACGACGTCATTCTATTCTTTGACGCAGATGTCTCGGGTATTCGTGCTGAACACTTCGAATTACTTATCGAGCCTATTGTCCAGGGCTATTCCGACATGACACTCGGGATACCGACACATACATTTATCAATCAACGCATCAGCCCGTTTCAGGCACTCACCGGAGAACGTGCGATGAAGAAACAGGACATCCTTCCGATACTTGACGACATCATTAATCTCGGATTCGGAATTGAAACCTACATCAACTTATCATTTCAATCCCGCGGGAAGAATGTGACGCGAGTATTCCTTGAAGGACTTCG
>QNBK01000283.1 GCA_003644105.1 Spirochaetota bacterium
GATGAAGCTTACGCCGTTGTGAAAAAAACCTTTGCCTATACCAATCACACCGTTCTTTCAGAAGCTCTGGAGAAATGGCCTGTTGACCTCTTTCGCGCCGAGTTCCCGCGAATTTTCCAGATCATCGAAGAGATAAACCGGCGGTTTATGAGTGAACTTGCCGTAAAATACCCGCAGGATCCTCAGAGACTCAACAGGATGTCCATACTCTCCGGCGGCATGGTGAAAATGTCCTGGCTGGCCATCGTCATGTCCTTTTCTGTGAACGGAGTGGCCGCCCTGCACACCAGGATTCTGAAGCACGACGTTTTAAAGGACTGGTACGCCCTCTGGCCGGAAAAGTTCAACAACAAAACCAACGGTGTTACCCAGAGACGCTGGCTGAAAAAAGCCAATCCCGCCCTGGCCGAACTCCTGGATGAAACCGTCGGCCCCGAATGGGTGGGAAACCTTGCCCTTATCACCGGCCTGAAAGACAAAGCGGATGATACCGGAATCCTGGATCGGATCGGCGAAATCAAGGCGGAAAACAAACAACGCCTGGCCGGACTCACCTCCTCTCTTACTGGAATCACGGTGGATCCCTCCAGCCTCTTCGATGTTCAGATAAAAAGGCTCCACGAGTACAAGCGCCAACTCCTCAATGTTATTTCCCTGATTCACGACTGGCAGACCCTCAAGGAGAATCCCAATCTGAATCTGCCGGCGAGAACAGTCTTCTTCGGTGCCAAAGCCGCTTCAGGTTACCGCAGGGCCAAACAGATCATTCACCTCATCCATGCCGTTGCCCGTAAAATCAACAACGACCGGCAGACTTCAGACCGTCTGAAAGTTATTTTTATCCCGGATTACAAAGTGAGTATTGCCGAGATTCTCTTCCCTGCAGCGGAGATTTCCCAGCAGATATCCACCGCCGGCAAAGAGGCCTCGGGTACGGGAAACATGAAATTCATGATGAACGGTGCTGTTACCCTGGGTACCATGGACGGTGCGAATATTGAAATCGTTGAAGAAGCCGGAATTGAAAATGCCTTTATCTTCGGTATGAGCTCACAAGAAGTGGAAGAGTTGAGAAACAGCGGTGAATACAACCCCTGGGCCGTACTGGAAGCCGATCCAGCCCTGAAACGGGCATTAGGAGCTCTGGTAGACGGAACACTGAGTGCCGGAGACGATTTTCGGGAGCTTTATGACTCCCTTGTGTACGGTGTTGAAGGGAATACCCCGGATGATTACTTCGTACTCAAGGACTTTGCATCCTACCGGGAAGTCCGGGAAAAAGCCGGAGAAGCCTGGCTGGACAGGAAAAAATGGAACCGGATGGCCCTGCTTAATATCGCCGGCAGTGGAAAATTCAGTTCCGACCGGACTGTTAAAGAGTACGCCTCGGAAATCTGGAAGATAACCCCCCGGCGTTAAACGGCAAGCGCCGGCAGGGTCTAAGGGTTGTACCGGAGCACCGAAGGTGTGAGGAACAATCCCGACAGTCAATAAAAAAAGCTCCTGCCCCAGGCAAAGAGAATCACCAGAAGCAGGGACGGCAGAAAGTTTGCCGTCTTTACTTTTTTCAGGTTCAGCAGATTCAGGGCAATCATCAGTATCAGATACCCCCCCAGGGCCCCTATCTCAGCCAGTATGCTGTCGGTTACCAGCGGTGCCAGTGCCCCGGAACCCAGAGTAAGACCACCTTGTATCAACAATACCGACAAGGCGGAAAAAATCACCCCGGCCCCTGAAGAAGCCGCCAGTACAATGGCCATGAACCCGTCCATAGCCGATTTGGTGAAGATAATATCGTAATTCCCCTGAAGTCCGGCCTCGATGGAACCCACTATCGTCATGGGACCGACGCAGAAGAGTATTGTTGCATCCAGAAAACCCCGGGCGAATAAACCATCTTCCTCGCCGGGAGACATCAGTTTCCTGAGTACATCGCCGCTTTTCAGTATTCCATCCTCTATCCTCAGTGCCGTCCCCGCGAGGCCGCCGAGAACCAGAGCCGGAAGAATCAGCAGAATAGTTCCCCCGGAAAGGGCCATACTCATACCCAGAACCAGGGTAATCAGGCCCACCCCCACAGTTACAGAGTCCCTGTACTTCTCGGCAATCCTCCCTTTGAGCAGTAAGCCGAGTAATCCGCCGATTATTACGGTTAAGGTGTTTACTAACGTTGCAATCATACCCGGTGAGTATAAGGGAATCGCCGATAAGAAGCATCCGGGGCTCATCATTATCCTCTTTTCTGTCGATACATTGACTAATGAATACCAACAGCAGGGAGAAAGGATGCCCCTTATGTTCGAAGCTTTAACCGTTGATGCTACTAACAAGATTTACTGCGCCAATTGTATACACTGCAAACTGGTCCGTACCTTCACCGAAGATGACAAATACGTCCTGAGAGTCCGCTGTGATGCGGGTAAGTGGCGAAAGAAACTCGGTGATGAAAAATTCTACAAGTATTTTACTGTGGGCAGAAGAGCTCTGGATGAATGCGACATGTATACCCCCATGGGAGAGTCCAAGCCATTTATGAAAGAACTCCGAAAAACACTGCCGATAAAGGATGAAGTTTACGACACTCCTGTCGTACCCGCTTGATCAGGCATCCCCCGGCGTTTAAGATAGGCGCCGGAGGTCCGACCGATACATGTCGAGACGCTTAACAAAAGTTATCACCAAAGCAGCGCTGTTTGCCCTTCTGCTCTCCTCATGTGCAAGTGTCCCCGATCGGGTAAACCCCCAGTGGACCAAGGAGATGTTTTTCAAAAACGCCCAGGAAGCCATGGACGAGTACCGATACGATACGGCGCTTTACTATTACGAAGTTTTTCTGGTTCGATTTCACGAAGATCAGACTCGGACCATTACCGCCGAATACGAACGGGCTTTCATCAACTACAAGATGGAGAACTACAAAGAAGCCGCGGCCCAATACAACGAAATTCTCCGGAAATACAATGAAAGTCCCTATGCCATGCTCTACCCACCGCGCTTCGAACAGTTGTGCGAAATCGGCCTTAAAAATATCGAGAAGAAGGATTTCATCGGGAACAGTCTGCTCTGGCGTGTAAAGGAAAAACAATGGGCTGAACAGAACGATGAAAGTCTGAACGACATTGGAGATACCGAATCCTGATTATTCCCGCTCAGGAAACCGGGTCGCCGGGCAGCCGGATCGGATATATCGACACAGCAAGATTCGCCGCTTCATCCGCCACCATTTCAGATGTAATAGCGCCCTGAGGCACCTCGTGCCCGGGAGCATCTCCCACCTGTATAATCAACCGCTCAGGAGCAACCCATTCAAACTCGGTCAGGGCTGCGTACAAACCCTCATCAACAGCCTCGGGTAAATCCCTGCCCCCGGAAACTGTCACCCGGTTCAATGCGGCCTGGAGATTGTCCAGACTTTCAGTAAACGGAGTAACCCGGGTAAGATAGGCTTCTTTATAGTCCCGATACAGAACCAGACCGATACGGAAACTCTCAAAATCTGCCACAGTATTACGTACCAGTGGTACCAGTGAGTCACGTATAAATGAAATATCATCCTTCATACTCACCGTAGTATCTACAACCAGCACCACATCGATATTCCCTCCGGACATACCGATTATATCCGTAATACGGTTAACAGCCTCTTCTGCATCTTCTACAGGCCCTTTATCCATTGTAATTACCTCAGGGGGCGGAGGAGGGGGAAGCTCCTTCATGGAGAGGACAAAAGGATTATCTTTCCAGGCTCCATTATAATCGGCATAAGGTTTCTCAAAGGTACGGATATTCAGCCAGGTACCCTGATGAACTTCCACCTGCCCTTCCCGGCTCCAGGGATAGCCATAGGTAAGCTGAAAAGGGATAAAGATTCTGTACGCCATACCGAGGAGTTCATTCTCTTCAGGGGATGAATCCAGAAGAAAATAAAGGCTGCTCTCGGATTCCAGGAATGCACCATCCAGAATACGCTTTTCATCCCCGTTTATTGAATTGTAATCCCAGGCTCTGAAGGCAAAGGAATCCGCCCTTTTCTCCGGATCGGCGGTAGACTCGGTAATCAGCACCGATCTCAGCCCCGGTTTGGCTTTGATATACAAGTCAAAACCCTCATCACTATCCCCGAGTTCTATATAGGCATCGCCGCTTTGAATTACCAGATCGTCGGCTGCC
>QNBK01000284.1 GCA_003644105.1 Spirochaetota bacterium
TGCCGGTGTTCATGGCGGCAGAGTCGTAGCTATGGGAAGTCTTGATGACATACTGAATAACCCGATAAGCCCCACCGGGCGATTTTTAAGTGGAACTGATATTATCGAAATACCTTCAGAACGGCGGAAGGGGAGTGGAAAAAAAATAATTGTTGAAGGCGCCCGGGAGCATAACCTTAAAAATATCAGTGTCAAGATACCTCTCGGCTGTTTTGTTTCCATCACAGGTGTTTCAGGATCAGGTAAATCCACCCTGCTCAGAGATATCCTCTTTCCAGTTCTTTCCAACACAGTCGGGCGGACGCATCTGCCCACCGGAGAGTATGACAGCATTTCGGGAATCGACTATATCGATAAGGTAATCAGCATCAATCAGAGTCCCATCGGGCGTACTCCGAGATCTAACCCTGCAACTTATATCGGTTTGTTTACTCCGGTTAGAGAACTGTTTGCCGGACTGCCTGAGTCAAAAGCCCGGGGTTATAAACCGGGACGTTTCAGTTTCAATGTGAAGGGTGGACGCTGTGAAGCTTGTGAAGGTGCAGGAACAAAAAAAATCGAAATGCACTTTCTTCCGGATGTTTATGTAACCTGTGATGTATGCCGGGGTAGACGATTTAACCGCGAAACTCTGGAAGTCCGATATAAAGGGAAAAATATTCATGAAGTTCTGGCGATGACAGCAGAAGAAGCTTTGGAGTTTTTTGCAGCTATTCCCTCAATCTTCAATCGTCTGTCAACCTTGAATTCAGTCGGACTCGGGTATGTTAAACTGGGCCAATCGGCTTTAACTCTTTCCGGAGGTGAAGCTCAGCGGGTGAAACTGTCACTGGAACTCTCAAAAAGAAGTACCGGAAACACCTTTTATATCATTGATGAACCGACAACCGGACTTCATTTTCTTGATGTTAAAAAGCTGCTGACAGTATTGCAGACTCTTGTTGACAGGGGGAATACCATTTGTATGATTGAGCATAACCTCGATGTAGTTAAGCAGGCCGACTACATTATCGACTTGGGGCCCGAAGGCGGAGACCGGGGCGGTGAGGTTGTTGCCTTCGGTACACCGGAAGAAGTAGCAGCAGTAGCCTCTTCTCATACCGGAACCTATTTAAAGGACATTCTTTAATTACAGTGAAACCTGTAACCGTCAGGCTGCAGAATCAGCGGTTCCATCAGGGAGCAGCTTCTTACAGGTTTTTTCTTCTTCTTTTACTATTTCTGATTTCACTGACTCCCGGGCGATATCTCAATGCACAGGAAGCATCTGATACTTCAGAACTTGTTGCACGAAGCCTTGAGCTCGATATAGAAACATCCAGGAGAGATGAGTTGGAAGCCTGGTGTCTTGTGTTGAACCTGAGCAATGTCGGGGATGAAGAAGCATTAAGACAGAGACTGAGAGCCTATTATGGACTGGGGCCATCCGGCGGAGGTCCGGATGTTAAAGCCTCAGGAGGCACACGGATTGTTATTGAGTCTGCCGGCCGGAGTGAGTACTTCAATGTTTCTCTGGACAGTGAGGATACAGAATCAATTATCAGACTCTCGGGCGAAGTAGTTATCACCGTCAGTGAACCTGATAGGGAAAGAACTCATCGGGTTGAGGCTGATTCGGTTATTTTTAATCAATCAAAAAATACGATATCGGCAATTGGTAATATTCTTTACACGGTTGATACCGGCGGTAGGGAAGAATTCTTTACCGGAGACAGTCTTACTTTCGAAGTGAGTAATTGGACCGGTGTGATATTTCGAGGAACATCCCAGCGGGAACAGAGTATTGAGAATGGGACGGTGGATTTCTTTTTCAGAGGCGAGTCGATAAAGCGCTCCGGTCCTGATATCCTCGTGCTGAGCGACGGTGTA
Organism: Spirochaetota bacterium; assembly: GCA_003644105.1. Taxonomy (GTDB): domain Bacteria; phylum Spirochaetota; class Spirochaetia; order DSM-2461; family DSM-2461; genus UBA2779. The sequence continues at coordinate 1,870 of QNBK01000284.1, forward strand.
ATCACAAGTCACAATGTTCCGAATCCTGATTATGCACTGAAAGCTAAAAAAATATGGATAACCGGGCCCGGTGAGTGGGGTTTGTTCAGTGCTACACTCTACGTCGGTCACGTGCCGGTATTATATCTTCCATTTTATTGGAAATCCGGCAGTGATATGCTGTTCAACCCTGTAATCGGTTTCAGAACCCGTGTCGGGTACTATCTGCAGACTACTACCTATCTGCTGGGGCAGAAAGAAAAGGACGACGGTTTTTCCATAATGGGCTTCGGAGATTCTGCAAGTTCTGATTTCAAACTGGAAAGGAACGGAGTTTTCCTGGTTCGGAGTAATACCCCTGATGCTGAAAAACCGGCTGCAAATAACACTCTGAAATACATGCTTGATGTATATACAACTCTGGGTGCCATGACCGGTTTGTACGGAGATTTCCCGCAAATAGGAAAGAACGGTTCAGTGAATTTCTATGCCGCCATCGGTGTGAGCCGCAGTATCAATTCTGACGGCAGTGTCTATTTCAACGATGGAAGCAGTTCCAGAGTTTATTGGAACAACAGCTACCTCGGGAAAAATACCATACCCTTCCGATGGGGTACAAAGTTTGATATATCGCTAAACCGCTGGTCCATTTACATGGACTGGTATTCTGACCCCTACTATCTGGAAGATTTTGGAAACAGAAAAGAGAATTTTGACTGGTTGAGTTTTCTTTTGGGAGAAGAGGGAACTGATCAGAACGATCCGGATCTTGTTACGGATATGCGCTGGGAAATCAGCGGATCTGAATCGGTATCCCCCGAGGGTACAGGGCCATGGCTGCAGACTCTGTCTATGGATAGTTTCAGAACATCTTTAACCTGGAAAAATAAAACAAACGAGGATATAGCCGGGTCGGGCAAACCTGATGCTTCTTACGATCCGGCTCGGAATTTCTACTATCCGGATAAAGTTATTCTACCGGATATCAAGCTTTCCCTTAAAGGCGGCTCTCCCCAATGGGAGATTAATCGACTTGATGCCCCGGAGACTGAAGATAAAGTAGCTTCCGGGACTGAGACGGAACAGGATCCGACAGTTGGACCTGATCCAGTACCCTTGGAGCAAACTTTTGATGCAGTGTATTCCGCAGGTTTGTTGAAGGCATCCTTGAACTACGGCCTTCAGACGCAGCTTTTTATAGAAGACCAGACTGATAGTACTACCTGGTTGTCACCTTCGGACATTGATTTTGTATTCAATGCCGCCAGAATAAACTCAACCCAGAGGGGAGACCTTTCCTATAATGTTGATTTGTGGGACGGTCTAACCGGTATCAGCGGTTCAACAAATATGTCCGGTTACTACCAGATTCATGGGGATATTTTCGGAAACAATGCAGTAGTTACAGATACCACCCGCCTGGAGGATTATCAGTACTCAAAACTGCTATGGGACAATCGACTATCAATGTATCTCAAGCCTTTCCAGGGGGTTCCTTCCCTCTCAGAGTCCTCCTTGAATTACAGCATTGATTCCAATCTGTTCTCAAGACAATTATCTGCCGGGGCAACCGCCGACAACCCCGAGTATTCCAATACATGGATATCAGATAAAGAAGATTTTCGGCAGCATGAGGCTTCCGCTAAGGCCAGCTGGAAGCCCGGGATATTTAATTTTGCAATTTCAGGCACGGCTGATATTCCGCCATTGGCCCAGCGTTATACCATCAATGCAAATACAGGAATGGAATACAAAGGATTCAAGATTAATCTCAGCCAGCAGAGCCTCTATGTCACATCCAGGTGGAGTTCCCAGCCCTTTATAATGGGAGCTTCCTGGACCGGATGGAAAGATGAGGTTACCCTTGCTCAGACGGCCAGGTACAGTGTGGAAGATTCCAGAATATCAAATACAGAGAGCCTTATTCAGTTCTGGGGCTTTGAAACCAGATTTGTTGCGAATTACGGTGTGAAATATAAATGGAATACCGGAAGCTATATCTGGGAGGAAGACGGTGAGGGTTTTAATCCCAGTACCCTGAAATTTTCCTACAAAAGAGAGTTTAACCCTCTGCCCATGTGGAAGAACCGGATAAATACACGGACGATATTAGATACTGCATGGAATATCAACTTGAACCAGCCCACTGATAATGTATTCGGGTTTAAATGGACCCAGGAGTTTCATGTATTTAAGTTTCTGGATCTGCAACTGTCTTTCTCTTCGACAAATAGAAGTATGTACCTTTACTTTCCATGGTGGCGGGAGGAATTAGGAGTTACGGGGAAATACAATTTCTTTGAAGACCTGTTAA
>QNBK01000285.1 GCA_003644105.1 Spirochaetota bacterium
CGGGCGGCAAAGATGCCGGTGTCTCCGAGAACCGGAGGCTTGGCGGGATATACTGTTTTTCTGCTGGTGTACTGCCATATCTCAAATCCGCCCCCTCCCCGGAGGTTGATGGCCAGAACCGCATCCCGGGCCTGAACTTTTCCACCGGTGTAGTCAATCATGAAGGGGGCTTCAGCCGCCTCTCTGAAGATGGGAATATCCATGCCGAAACGGCATCGGTACCACTTCCAGGCTTCTTCGACATCGGGGATTCCTATCCCGATCTGCTGTATCCCGCTGATGATGTATGACATATGAACTCCTTGGCTGCTTTGTTAACCCCGTAATTATGATAGACCGGGGAAGTTCTGCAAAGGTGGTGGTTGACTGAGGCGAAAGCCGGCGGCTTTTGCCACACCGTAAGCCCACTTTGGGGGCGCAACCCCGAACCCACCTGCTTTGCAGGTGGGTGGTTGACTGCATCTACGGTGGATTTGATAATGATTCAATGTCCCGAACATCTGTAGTTATCTTAATCTTCACTTTGCTGTTTCTCTTCTCATGTGAGGATGATAGTGCTGTATCGGCGGCTCTGGGGGAAATCCCGGATACGGTTTCGGAGAATTTCCGTCAGGTGACAGTCTCGCCAACCGGTCGGCTGGAAGTCAGTGCCGGCCGGGTGGAACATTTCGGGGAAAGTGATTCTACTGTGTTTATGGATACAACTATGGTTGAGTTTAATTCTTCTATGGAGAAAACACTGGAAGGAAGTGCCCAACGGATTGAATTGGCGGGAAATCAGAACGGTTCTGCCCGGGGAGGCATTATTATCCAGGATTATACCGGCGATACCCGGCTGGAATCCGAATATCTGGAATGGGATAACAAGAAGCGTATACTTACCGGTGAAGGTGAAGTCCGAATTGAGTCGGGAGACGGTATTATCATTACCGGTGATGGCTTTACTGCTGACACCGCAAGGGAAACCTACCGTTTTTCCAAAGGTGTAAAAGGTACCCTGGAGATAAATGATGAGGGCTGATGTTGTTACTTCCGCCCGATGGGTTATTCCGCCTCTTATCTTTCTGGTGCTTGGTATTGGTGCTGGAGCAGAAACCTGGAGATTTTCGGCGGATCAGGTTTTCAGTACTCAGAGTGGAGATAACCCGAGAACCACCCTTGACGGCAATGCCCGGGTTGAGTCGGATAATATGGTAATCAGTGCATCTCATCTTGTTCTGGGGGGTAAGGATTACAAGAATATCAGCGGAGAAAACGATGTTTCTCTGATGGATACCGAAAGGGGCATTACCGTCAGTTCAGGACGGTTTGATTATGACAGAGAGGCGAAGATTATCCGTTTTCGGGAGCAGGTTTCCCTGATTGATGAAGAAAAAGGTATTGTAATCCGCTGCGAGTCTCTCAACCTTCAGGAAGAGAACGATCTGGTTATCATGCAGGTATCGGTTAGGCTTATCAAAGATGATACTGTCTGCCGTGGAGAGTTTGCCACATACTGGATGAACGACAATATTCTGGAAATCTCCGGCCGCCCGGTGGTTTGGCGAAAGGATGATGAGTACCGGGCAGACCGCATCCACGTCAATTTGGATACCGATGAGATTACCATGGAAGGGGCTGTCGCCGGGGCCTTAACAACTGAGAAGAATGAAGAATGAAGAATGAAGAAACAGGTGAATTAACAACTCTCCATGCAGAAGGCCTGAGAAAACAGTACCGGACCAAGCTGGCTGTTTCCGATGTCTCATTCAGTATGAAACAGGGAGAGATTGTCGGCCTTCTCGGACCGAACGGTGCGGGAAAAACCACCACATTTTACATGATTGCCGGATTTCTGAAGGCAACGGCCGGCAAGGTTTGGCTGGACAGGAAGGATATTACAAACGAACCCATGTACAGGCGTGCCAGACTGGGTATCAACTACCTGCCTCAGGAGCCCTCGGTTTTCCGTAAGCTTACTGTCTCACAGAATGTTCAGGCGGTTCTTGAGGTCAGGGGCGATCTGACACGGCCGGACCGTAAGGTTCTGCTGGAGGGCCTTCTGACAGATCTCGGAATTACGGATCTGTCCCGGCGCCGGGCGGATACCCTGTCCGGGGGAGAGCGGCGGCGGACAGAAATATGCCGGGCCCTGGCTACAGATCCGAGGTTTCTGCTCCTGGATGAACCCTTCAGCGGAATCGACCCCATCGCCGTAGGCGATCTCAGGGATATTATCGGACGACTCGCTGAGCGGAATATCGGTGTTCTTATCACCGATCACAATGTTCGGGATACCCTGGCGATAACCGGTCATGCCTACATTATCAACCATGGCGAAATCCTTACCGGGGGAACCGCCGAAGAACTGATGAACGACGATAGAGCCAGAGAGATCTACCTGGGCCGGGATTTTTCCATGTAATTATCAATTCAACTTTCCTTGACGCCGGCCCCTGTATGAGACAGCATGGAAGTGGAGGAATCATTTGCCCGCACAAGGTCAGAGACTGTCAACGCATCAGAGTCTCGTTCAGAAACAGGTAATTACCCAGAAACTCATTCAGTCCATCAAATTGATGGCAATGCCCCTTTCGGAGCTGAAGGAAACGATTCAGGAAGAGGTTGAGAAGAACCCGGCTCTGGAGGTTGTTAAAGAAGCCGGAGAGGTTGATGCACCGGCACAGAGTGAATCAAAGGTAAGGGATGATCAGGTAACAGAGACGGATTTCTTTGCCAACAGCTCCGATCCGGGGTATCAGCCGGCTCCCAAGGGTGACGCGGACAGCAAACAGCGATTTCTGGAAGGTGCGGTATCCCGGGAGGAATCCCTCCACGATCATTTAATCAATCAGCTCCGGATAACGGAGGTTTCCCCAGACGTTGCCGATCTTGCTGAGCAGATTATCTGGAATCTTGATGAGGATGGTTTCCATCGGGAAAGTCCCGATCTCCTGGCGAAATCTGTTGAAAACGGGATTCTGGATAAAGCTTTAAAAGTGGTGCGTTCCATGGAACCCCTGGGCTGTGCCTGTGCCGAATGGAGGGAATCTCTTCTTGTTCAGGCGGAAATCAGAGCTGATGGCCCGGAAAACTTTGAGCACTTTGTGATGAACGCTCTGCCTCTGATGGAAAAAAAGCGTCCTGAAGACGTCCGATCGAGTATGAAAATATCTCGGGAGGACTGGGAGGATTTTGAAGAGTATATCAGAACCCTGAACCCCTTCCCCGGGCGTCTTTATTCCACAGAAACACCTCAGTACATCATTCCGGATCTGGAGGTTCGGGAATTAGAGGGGGAGCATGTTCTGGTTCTGAACGATGAGGTGCTGCCCGTTCTTCGAGTGGATCCGGATTTTGAGAAACTCAGTGATGAGACCGGCAGTGATAAGGATGCCAGGCGTTTTATTTCCGATCATTCCCGGGAGGCCCGTTATTTTATCAACAGTCTGGCACAGAGGGACAATACACTGCTCAAGGCCGCCAGATCCATCGTTGAATTTCAAAGAGATTTCTTCTCCGGCGGGCCGAGATTCCTCAAACCGTTGACATTGAAGGATGTTGCCGGGGAAATCGGTGTGCATGAAGCGACGGTTTCCCGAATAACAACGAACAAGTACATCCAGACTGACTGGGGTTTGTTTGAGCTGAAGTTCTTTTTCACCAACTCTATTTCCGGTGCCGGTTCTTCAGGTTCGAGAGTCTCTAAAGTAGCCGCGAAAGAGGTCATCAAAGAAATTCTGGCAGAGACGGAGCCTCAAAAACGTCTCTCCGACCAGAAACTCAGCAATCTCCTGGCAAGGCGTGGTATCAATCTGGCCAGAAGAACTGTGGCCAAGTATCGAAATGAGCTTGATTTACCCTCGTCCTACCAACGATAATTAGGGTGTTACCATCTACATCACAGGAGGATGCGATGACGGTCGAAGTCAAAGGAACCCACGGTTATGCACCCGGAGAAAACACCAAAGAGTACATCGACAGGAAACTGAAACGTCTGGACCACTTGAAAGAGCATGTGGCGGACCTGCACCTGAGCCTTGATAAGCTCAACAGCGGTGAGTTTAAAGCGGAATCGACGATTCATTTCCGTTGGGGGGCGATGGGACACATCAAGGTAACCGACCGGGACCTCTTCAAGGCTCTGGATCTTCTGTTTGATAAAATTGAAACCAA
>QNBK01000286.1 GCA_003644105.1 Spirochaetota bacterium
AAATCTCTGGCTGACGGGCAGGGAGCAGAAAAAACTCTGAAAGTGATTATCAACCGCCTGGCAAAGGCCCTGAGCCATGCGGTCTGTGTTCTGAACCCCAAAACGATTATTATCGGCGGTGCTTTTGATTTCCTCGGCAGCGATTTTTCCGATGCACTGGAGACGGAACTGCGCAGTCTTCTGATTGAAGCCCATAAAAGTGACTTAAAAGTGAGACTCTCCGGTTCCGGCAAGAGGGGAATGATTCTCGGTGCCGGAATGATGATTATCGACCGCTGGCTTGAAACTGACTTAGGCCTGGAAAACTGAAGTTCTAAAAAAAAGGAGTCCGTTATGAAAAAAGCCATTATTCTGGCCGCCGGCCGGGGAAAAAAGATCTGGCCCTACGGAGAAGTGCGCCCCAAGGCACTTTTACCCGTCGCCGGAAGGCCTCTGGTTTCCTTTCTTGTTAACAACCTCCTCTCTCTGGGTGTGAAGGAGATTCTGATAGCAGTTTCACCGGAGTATTCCGGGGATATCAGGACTGCATTCAGCCGGGTTCCTTCAGTACGGGTTGCTGAGGTTAAGAATTCCGAAGGCACCGCAGATACACTTTTTTCGGTTCTGGATGGAGAGGACAGTGCCGGAACGGCTGTTTTTTATGGGGATACCCTGATTCACAGTGACGATCTGAAATCATTTCTTTCCTCAGTTACTGATGATAAAGAAGGACTTCGGGTATTACTCACATCCCAGGCGCAGGAAGATTCCCGGGACTGGATCGGAGCCCGTGTTTCGGGGGGAGCTATTACCGAAATTCTCGGCCATCCCCGGGAAGGCGGCATGCACAGGTTTTCTGCCTTTATCCCGGGCAGGGGTTTTTCAGATTATCTGGAGCGTTGTCCTTCCTACTTCCCCAGCATCGAAGTCGGCATGATGCCCCCCCGGGAAAAGCACATCGAAGCTGCACTTTCACTCTGGCTTCGAGACGGCCATCCGGTTTCTGTTACTGAAACAACCCATCTGACTCCGGATATTGATAAACCCTGGCACATTCTGGAAGCCAACAGATTGATGGTGGACCGTCTCTGCAGTGAGCTCAAAGAGAACGAGCTGGCAGAAGGGGCCTCCATAGATGATAGTGCCGCTCTGGCAGGACCTGTCCGTCTGGGACGAAACAGCCGGATCGGCAAAAATGTTATTCTGCGGGGAAAGCTTATCGCCGGGGATAACGTAACCATTGATGCCGGGGCCATCATCGACGGCGATCTGATTGTGGGAGACGGCAGTTTTGTCGGCAACGCCTGTTTTATTGAAGGCGGTTCGGTGGTGGGTGCTGACTGTGTTGTCAGTCATGCCGCAGAACTCTCCGGGGTGATTTTCGACGGTGTTTACCTGTATCACTATATGGAAATCTACGGAATTGTCGGCCGGAATACCGATATCGGGGCGGCAACTGTCTGCGGTTCTCTGAGATTCGACGATGGTATTACCATCCACAAGACAGATGGACGCCGGGAGTTTCCCCGGAATTATTCCAATGCCAGTTTTATTGGAGATTACTGCCGCACAGGTGTGAACGCCGTTATCATGCCGGGCTGTAAAACCGGCCCCTACAGCATCATCGGCCCTGCCGTGCTTCTGGAACAAGACCTGCCGGAAGGAACCGGTATCCGGGTGAAGCAGGAGCAGGAAACCTTCAAATGGGGGCCTGAGCGCTACGGCTGGTAACCCCCCCCGGGTTAAGAATTCAGTAATTCCCGGCTTCCGGTACGCAGTGGAGGAGCTGGGGATCGAGTACCTTGAAGGATTCAGCATAAAGCGTCCCTGAGGCCTTGCCTTCTCTGGCCCCCCGGCCATCGTCATAGACACAGTAATGCTCCCAGGATTGTGGATTGATCTGTGATTCATGCTGTCTGATGGCTTCTCTTTTACGTTCTTTCCAGGCTTCAACGTCAAGAGAGAGGTTGGGTCTGTCGCTCCATGCCAGTGCAATTCCCTGAATCGAAAAAGGGTCGAAAGGAACTGACTGATGAGATGCAATCGATGGCAGACTGTAGAGTATCGCTGCTTCACAGGCGGCAAGTCCGGCCATCACATGATCCCGGTGAGCTTCATAGGGCATCCAGGGATCCACAGTCAGTACAAAATCGGGCCTGATTCGGCGAATAAACCCGAGCATCAGATCCCGGGCCTGGCGAACGTTCCAGTCTCCGGCATCCGGCAGGTTAAGCCAGTGGTATTTGCTGACACCAAGAAGTTTACCGGCGTTTTTCTGCTCTTCCTTACGGATTTTCCGCCGTTCTTCCGCTTCATCTTTATTTCCAGACAGGAAACCTGCAGCATCGTCAGTTACCGTCAGATAGATAATTTCCGTACCCCTGTCGGCAAGCAGAGCCAATGTGCCCCCGGAGCTGTACTCCATGTCATCGGGGTGGGGCTGTATGCAGAGCAGCCGCCGGCTGGCCAGCAAATCGGGCATGGGCACCGTTTCTTTCAGACTCATCATGAAGCGGCAGCCTTCTGAATGCATCGGTTGATTTTTTCTGCTGTTTTCATCACATCCTTTTCGCTCCAATCGATATTATGCCGGATCATGATGGTTCGACTTACAATGTCCCGGGTTCGGGGGAGCATGTCTTCGGGGTAATCGAGCCGGCATTCGGCGTTAGCCGGCATTTTATAGGGGTTCATCAGCGGGTGAGCGGCTCCCCTTTGTGAGAGTATCGGGTCCCAGTTGTAAAAAAGATGCCGGTCTGAATCCACCGGGCTGTCAGCCTCCACCCCGGCCTCTCCCAACAGGTTCAGCAGCTTTCTCATGCTGACGGTATCGTCGGTGAGCAGGGTTGTCTGAATACCGCAGTCGCCTTCAGTATCCCGGGAGGGGGCTATGTGGACTGGGCCTGGGGGTTCCAGTAATCCAGAGAGAGTACGGTGCACCATTCTTAAGTCTGAAAGAATCCCGGGGAGGCGTTTAAGCTGTTCCAGAAGTATGGCTCCGGAGATTTCGCTGTTCCGGGAGTTTCCCCCGGCGAAGAACGGCGCTTTGATATCATCATTATCCGGCCACAAGGCTCCCCCGCCGTCATGCTCCATGAAAGCACGCTCGTAGAGTTTTCGATTATTTGTAATAAGGGCACCGCCTTCTCCCGAGGCGATGATTTTGTAGAAATTGAAACTGAACACCCCCATATCGCCCAGGGTCCCCAGAATTTTACCCTTGTAAGTTCCCCCGGCAGCCTGGCAGGCATCCTCCAGCACATACAGGTTCTTTTCCCGGGAAACCCGGAGAATGGAATCCATGTCGCAGGGCATTCCCATCATATGCACCGGGATTACGGCTTTGGTTCGGGGGCCAGCAAGCTCTGCAAGAGACTTGGGATCCAGGGTGCAGGATTCATCAATTTCAGCGATTACCGGGATGGCTCCGGCTTTCAGAACCGCCAGGGCTGTGGCGATATAGGTGTAACCGGGAACAATCACCTCATCCCCGGGTCCGATACCCAGAGCAGTCAACGAACAGATAAGAGAAGATGTCCCTGAAGTGGTGGATAAACAATGAGCTGAACCTGTGAATTTTTCCCAGCCGGATTCAAATGCTTCCACACGGCTCTGTTCTTTTGCACCGGTCATATTGGCATAGCGGAACAACCGGCCGGACTTGATAGCTTCTCTGACGGCCGTAACTTCAGAGTTTCCGATTCTATACATAGTGGTTCTCCATGGCTTCATCTTAAGAGTTATTTTATTCTAACATATATAATATGTATTGACAAATATGAAAATGGGTATAATAATGATTAAAAATACAAAGGGAGGTTCCAATGAAACGTTTGGGATCCGTTATTCTGTTATTTCTCGCCGCTTCGGCACTGTTTGCCGGTGGTAGTGGAGAAGATCAAGTTATTCTCCGTGTGGGAACAGCCGGTGTCAGCATGGATACTATGGCCATTTTTGAAGATAACATCGCTGAATTTGAAGCAGCCAACCCCGGGGTAACCGTACAGTGGGATTCCTCTTCGGGAGATGACTATCAATTCGCCGGTCTGCCCGCTCTTCTGCAGAGTGATACACCTCCGGACATCTACTTTGAATGGGGCGGAGCCAGAGTGAAAAATCACTATCTCGACGGCGAAGCCATGGATATTTCCGATCTTGCC
>QNBK01000287.1 GCA_003644105.1 Spirochaetota bacterium
TCGGCTGTGATGTCGGCCCAATGCGTTGAAAGAGGTTTGGATTCATTGCTCATAATGCTTGGGATGATAAACTTTCACCGCGTGTTGTTCAATCTGATGTTTTTTTTGCTGACCTCTGCCGCCGGGAAGTTTTCAATCCATGATATGATCGGTTCATGGAACATATCACTTGGGAACGAATAACTTTGAAATTTCCTTTTGGTAATGGATCAGTTCATTTGTACCATCTGCAGCCCGAATGGCAGGAAATGAGCAAAGTCACTTATGTTTTCAGTTGCTATTTCTGCATTGGCAACTATAGCGGCTGATGCAATCATGGCATCAATTCGTAGATTTCGTTTCCTCCCGGTTAGGTTGAACAAATTTGCTGCCTCGGTTGCCTGATCTGCTGTAAAAGGAAGTACGCGTCCTTCAAGAAAAGAGTAAACTACTGCAATTCCTTCCTCTTCCACCGGACCACAGAGAAACTCATACCAGGCTATTCCGGAAGTACACAACATTTCTTCACCCGAAATCCATTCAATAATTCTCAAGGCTTCAGATGTATCTGGAATCAAAGACCTTATCAGATAGTTCGTGTCGAGAAGAATCACTAATCACGACCCCAGTCTGCACGGTTTTCTGCAACTTCATCGAGATAAGCATCAGATACCTCTATTTTCATCCCGGCACTTTTATGAAACTGTTGAAGTTGGTTTAATTTTCTGTCGGTCTCAGTCTTGATTTTCAACTCGGCCATTTCTACAGCTCTTCTTACTACTTCCGCCTGTGAAACATGCCAGATCAATGCCAGGGTTTTCAATCGCTGCATCGTCTCATCATCCAGGGCAAAGGTTGTTCGCCTGTTCATTCTAGCCATACCATAATTATATACCATCACTATATGTGATGCAAGAAATTTCAGGGCAATATGAAGGCTCCCTGACTCCTGATACCCGGCTTCCCACACCTGTGCTAAGATCGCTGCATGAAAAATATCAGTTGGGACGAATTCAAAACAGTGGAGCTCAGGGCGGGCACCGTCATCAAAGTGGAAGATTTTCCCGAAGCCCGTAAACCCGCCTGGATTATCACCGTGGATTTCGGCAGCCGCATAGGGATAAAGAAAACAAGCGCACAGATAACAGATCTCTACAGTCCGAAAGAACTCCTGGGCCGGCAGATAATCGCCGTGGTAAACTTCCCGCCCCGTCAGATCGGGCCCTTTATGAGCGAATTTCTGCTCACCGGTTTCTACCGGAAAGATGGAGCGGTGGTGATGGCAGTCCCTGAGAGAGAAGTCCCTGATGGAGCTGAGCTGTCTTAACGCGAAACAGGCTGTATCAATTCAGGGAAATGGGTGCCGAGATCATCCACAAGACCGGTGTACGTAGCAGCCAACTGCAGAGATTGATAGGCCAGTGCCACAAGGATACCCGTCAGCAGCAATCCTGTGCCGGCAATAATGATGCTCAAAAATCTTGTTCGGGACGTTGTTGGATGTACAACACCGTAACCCACCGTTGTAGCTGTGATAAACGCACAGTACTGACCCCTGCTGAAGCTCCATCCTTCCAGTTTTGCCATCCGCCAACCCAAACCCATAATCATCAGTATGAGAAAGACAACAATCGGTGAGATTCTTAGCATAATAAGCCCGTAAATTTCAAAAAACGTGAATAAGAATTTCACATCAGTCCTCCATATAGCTCCACTCTGCGGTCGTTAAGAAGGTGATTGGCCGGGGTAACATTTTTATCCCGAGCCTGCTGTTCATCAATCTCAATAATAGATACATTATCACTATCTGTTGAAGCCGAGGAGAGGATGACTCCCCGGGGAGCTGTAATCTGACTTCCACCGGTGAAAGTCAGTTCTTTTCCTTCCCGGGTTTCCGATCCGAAGCGGTTGGCCGTAACGGCGAAAAGATTGTTTTCAAGGCATCGGGTAATCATCGACTTCTGACACCAGTCCAGAACCAGATTTGAGGGGTGGGCAATCACATCCGCCCCGGCCAGGGCCAGAAGCCGGGCGGTTTCCGGGAAAAACCAGTCAAAACACACCATCATCCCCACTTTCAGACCACCGATATCGTAAACCACCGGAGCATCCGGCCCGGGATCGAAGAGTTCTTTCTCAAAACCGAAAAGATGTATTTTACGGTAAACTCCAATCAGTCCGTCAGGACCGACAAGAACCGCTGAGTTGTAGAGTTTTTTTTCGTCTTTCTCGGCAAATCCGGCAACAATATGGCAGTTACCTGCACTGCATAGCTCGGTCAGCATATCTATCGATTGTGACTCTGCAGGAGTTTCGGTCAGTTCGCTCACCGCAGCCCGGTCCCGCATGGAATAGCCGGTAAATGCCAGTTCCGGCAGAACAATGAGGTCGGCATCTATACCCTTTAAGGATTCTGCAATCACCTTCCGGTTTGCTCCGGGGTCTCCGAGTATGGGTTTAAACTGAAAATAGCCTATTCGCTTCATGTCAGGCCTCCGCTGAAGATATTAACACCCGGAGGAGGCCTTTGCCACTTATGGAATGGTATCTCAGTAGAACCAGTGTGGAACCCTGACTAGACATCAGCTTCCCAAAGGGGTGTTTCCGGGAGCTGTGTACTCATATCTATAAAAATCTGGCCTTATCCTCGATTATGAATCCGCCAATAACTACAATAGATATATCAAAACAGGAAATAGGCAAGACTGCTATCCGTCTGATTCATAACCGGATTCACGGCGACACCAATACCCCGCCGGTAAAAGTATTGATTGGCGGAGAACTGATTATCAGAGGCAGCGTCAAGTCAAAAAACTGATCAGGGAGAAATTCAATTTATGAACGTACACGGAACACACTACCGAACAATCCGGGTAAAAAAAGACAACCCGGCTGTTGTTCAGATAATTGACCAGCGTCATCTGCCCCATAGATTCATTATCGAAGATTTGAGTACCGTCGATGAAATGGCTGTGGCTATCAGGGATATGCATGCTCGTGGAGCCGGTCTGATCGGCGCATGCGCCGGTTACGGTATCTATATTGCCGCTCTGAATGCCCCGAAGAACTCCATTGAAATTTTTATGTCCTCCCTGGAAGAAGCCGGTGGAAAATTAAAGGCCACACGACCGACGGCTGTAAACCTTACCTGGGCTGTCGACCGTCAGATTGAAGCGATTTCCACTGCAGGAGGCGATGTTGAAGCCCGTATTCAAACGGCTTTGAAAACAGCAGAAATCATTGCTGATGAAGATGCCGATTTCTGCCGTCGGATAGGAGAGCACGGAGCGGCCCTTATCGAAGAAATCAGCCGCAGGAAAAAGGGTGATACTGTAAACATCCTCACCCATTGCAATGCCGGATGGCTGGCCTTTGTGGATTACGGCACAGCAACTGCCCCTATTTACGCCGCTCACGATTCAGGAATAAGAGTCCATGTCTGGGTTGATGAAACCCGCCCCCGGAACCAGGGAGCCAGACTGACGGCCTGGGAACTGGGTGAACACGGAGTCCCTCATTCAGTTATCGCCGATAATGTCGGCGGCCATCTGATGCAGCATGGAATGGTGGATATCGTAATTACCGGTACAGACCGCACCACTTATACAGGAGATGTGGGAAATAAAATTGGAACCTATCTCAAAGCCCTGGCAGCCAAAGATAACAATATCCCTTTTTACGTGGCCCTCCCCTCATCCACCTTTGACTGGAAGATGAAAGATGGTGTATCTGAGATTCCCATCGAACGGCGGAATGCTGCAGAAGTACGGACTATCAACGGATTATACAAGGGTGAAATTGTTACCGTTCAGTTAGTACCGGATAACAGTCCCGGAGTTAATTATGCCTTCGATGTTACTCCTGCCCGGTTGGTTACAGGACTGATTACAGAACGGGGAATCTGTGATGCTTCTGCCGAGGGTGTTCTGGACTTGTACCCCGAAAAAGGAGTTTGAATCCTGACCCCGGGAAAATCAGCGGCCCTGAAAATACGGCAGCTCCAGATATGATCGCTACCGAAACTCCAAAGTTCCCTCCAGGGCGGGTGCCGGCGGGATGCCAGATTTCAGGTGGGATTTCCATAGAAATGCCGAAGGATTGCCTGCGGGGGAAAGAGGGCGCCCTGAATCAGGCTGAGGCGCCTCCCTCCTCA
>QNBK01000288.1 GCA_003644105.1 Spirochaetota bacterium
GGTGAGTTCTTTCAGACGGGAGGTGTACATACCTTCCGAGTCAGTGAAAACGGTCATGATAACATCATCTTCGGTCAGCTCGTAGTATTTGGCCATTTTCACAGCGGTAAGCATGTTGCAGATACTGCTGATACCCAGCCAGTTCAAACGGTCCAGAACCTCGGGCTTTACACCTTTGGACTTCAGGAATTCCTGTCCGACAGGTTCGTTGAAGAGCCGTAACAGACGCATGGTTTGTTCATCATCGATGGCAGCTACCATATCGGTGTCCTTCAAATTGTGTACCCAGGGAACGTGCTTGTCGCCGATTCCTTCAATCCGGTGAGCTCCGAATCCATTATCCAGGAGGGTGGGACACTGCTGTGCTTCACTCACCGCCACCTTGGCCCCGGGGAATTTATTTCTCAAATAGGTTCCCGAGCCGAGAGTTCCCCCGGAACCCGAGGAAAGACAGACACCTGCCAGGCGGCTTCTATCCCCGGCCTCGGCATTGTAGATTTTTTCCATGGCCGGGCCGGTAACTTCGTGGTGCCACAGGGGGTTGGGCATCTGGTCGAACTGATTGAAGATAAAGATACCTTCTCCATGTTCTTCATCAAGTTCATGACACTTGTCAAAAATCTCTTTGACATTACTTTCAGAACCCGGTGTGGCGATAGTTTCATCCGCCATGTCCTTCAGCCAGTTGAACCGCTCCTGAGACATTTCCTCTGGAAGGATGGCGATGGATTTACATGCCAGAAGCCGGGAAATATACGCACCCCCCCGGCAGTAGTTACCGGTGGATGGCCAGACGGCCATGTTCTTTTCAGGATCGAACTGACCAGTAATAAGAGTCGGGGCCAGGCAGCTGTATGCGGCTCCCACTTTGTGAGAACCGGTCGGCAGGAACTTTCCGGCAAGGCCGATGATACGGGCTTTCACACCGCTGATTTCTGAAGGGATTTCCAGATAATTAACCCCGGAGAATCCGCCGCCTGATTCCACCGGTTCATTTTCCCAGCCTACCCGAAAGAGGTTGCGGGAATGTACTTCATCCCGGCCTATGCCTTTAAGTTCTTCTTTGATTTTCTCAGGAATCAGGGAAGGATCGGCCATCTGTGCATAGGTGGGCAGGATGATATCCCGTTGGGCGCAGAGTTTTGCGTTCTTCTCGATTTGAGCTTCGTTTCTGGTGAGATCGATCATAGTTGGTTCTCCTTGAGATGTGAGGCGAGGGATGAAACCACTTCGCCGATTAAATTGAGTGCCACGGTTTTTCTGTATTTTGCCGTGGAACGTTGGTCGTCTATAGGTGTGATATGCGGGGCTGCAGCAACGGCCATAGCCTGCACCAATCCTTCAGCAGCCGGCCCTTCCAGGTCCGATGCCGTTTTACCGAGGAGCAGTGAATCTGCCGCCGGGACACGGATAATAACCGGGCCCACAGCACCGAAAGCCATGGAAAATCCGGTGATGCTCCCGGCCTCTAACCTCGCCGAGGCCGCCGCAGAGACTTTGGTAAGGGCGTTGGCCCGCCGGGTGCCGACTTTCCGCCAGTATCCCCAGCCTGGCAAAGGGGAGGGGATGCGAATGGCCGTAATCAGCTCGTTATCCGCCAGGAGAGTACGCCCCGGGCCGGTAATAAATTCGCTGACAGACAGGATCCGTTCACCATTCACCGAAGCCAGTACCACCTGAGCCTCCAGGGCGTAGAGGGCGGCCACGGTGTCCCCGGCGGGAGATGCATTTGCCAGATTTCCGGCCATAGTGGCCCGCTGCCTCAGAGCCGGAGCCCCTAGATCCGCAGCAGCGGCCCTGAGTACTTCAGGTATGGCGGCCAGAGCTTCGGCAACAACTGAGCCGACAGCCGACCCGGCTGATTCGACTGATTCGGCGAAAGCTGTCCTGTCTCCCGGATCGTCAGCAACAACAGCCAGAGGAACCGCGGCTCCGATATCCAGATTACCGTCGGAAAGGGTAATTCCCCGGAGCTCAGGAATCCCGTCAACAAAAAGGACAGGTCCCGGAACCGTCGGGGGCATGCCGTTTTTCGCCCGGTACCGCACCATCAGATCGGTACCCCCGGCAAAGGGTTTCGCTGAAATATCAGCTCTGATATTAAGGGCTTCTTTCAAGGTGTCAGGGCGGTAGCTGTTCATGCATCCCTCCCCTTTCCTGCTGTAATACGCTCCGAAGCCATCTGCACCGAATCAACAATCTTGTCGTAACCGGTACACCGGCAGATATTCCCCGCCAGGCCTTCCCGTATCTCCTGTTCATCAGGATTCGGATTGGTTCGGAGCAGAGCGGCGGAAGCCATCATCATTCCAGGAGTACAGAACCCGCATTGAGCCCCGTGACATTCGGTGAAGGACTCGGCAAGTATCTTCCCTTCGACTGTTTCCGCCAGGCCTTCCGGGGTAAGAACCTCCGAACCGTTTACCTGAGAGATGGGTACCAGACAGCTGTTCACCAGCTTACCGTCCAGCAGAACCGAACAGGCACCGCACTCCCCTTCGCCGCAGCCTTCCTTAACCCCGGTAAGTCCGAGGTCAATTCTCAGAATATCCAGCAGACGCCGCATATCATTATTTGAATCAATTTCCCGTAACCGGCCGTTGACTTTCAGTTTAACTGTCATCGGGCCTCCTCCATAATATCCATTAATATCTCGGGAACCAGAGGAATAACCGGACAGGGCCGTCCGATTGCCTGTTCCACCGCTGCAGCATATGCCGCATGCCCGGCATCATGAACCATTTCACCCATACCTTTGGCCCCGAAAGGTCCGTAAAGATAGGGGTTGTCAACTGTCGCCGATCCGGTTCTGGGCAAATCCAGACTGGTGGGAACCATGTAATCCGACATGGTTATCTGCCGGAAACGCCCCCTCTCATCCACTTCCAGTTTTTCCATGAACCCATAACCCAGGGCCTGGTTCATACCGCCCTCAATCTGTCCTGCTACAATTTTCTCATCGATAGCCCGGCCCACATCAAAGACAGCCCAGGCACCGCTTACCTTTGTTTCCCAGGTAACAGGGTCTACTTCCACCTCACAGACATTCACACCCCAACCGTAAGTGGAGTAGGAATCGCCTGTAAGTGTCTCCTGATCCCAGCTCATTCCCGGCGGCATTTCGTATTTCCGTTCCACCCGCTGAGCCTCACCGTCTTTCCAGAGAGCCTTCAGATCTTCTGCTGCTTTCTGAACCAGATAACCCACAACCATCATGGTCCGGCTGGCCACCGTCGGCCCGGAATCCGGAACACGATCGGTATCCGGGTTGTTAAAGACAATATCGTAGGGATTAAGATCCAATACTTTAGCTACAACCTTCCGCAAGGTGGTTAAAGATCCCTGCCCCAGATCCACAGCGGCACAGAGTATTTCCACTCTCCCCCGGGCATCCTTCTCCAGGGCCACTTCTCCCTTGATGATTTTCTGTTCTCCATCTCCGGTAAAACCGGCTCCATGGAGTATAAAAGACATCCCGATACCCTTTTTGGGTCCATTAAAGGATGTTGAGGCAAACCTGGCCCGCTTCTCAGAGTATCCGGACATCTTTTCAGCTTCGGCCACCAGTTTGTCCAGAATAATATCTTCCCGGAAAGTACCGCCGGTAACTGTGGAGTCACCTTTTTTCAGCAAAAGAGGCTTCTTGTATTCCAGAACCTCAACCCCGGCACGTCTGGCCAGTTCCTCCATGTGCATTTCAATTCCGAAGAGAGACTGGGGTGCACCGAATCCCCGGAAGGCCCCGGAGGGCACCGTGTTGGTGGCAATACCCCGACCTCTCACCCGGAAAGCGGGAAAGTTGTAAACACCCAGAGAGTGAAACACCGCCCGCATCAGTACAATTTTTGTGTAGGTTTCGTAGGCACCGCCGTCAATATCCACTGTGACATCCAGAGCCAGAATCCGGCCACGGGAATCCAGGGCTGTTTTATAGGTACACCGGGAGGGATGACGCTTACTGGTAAATGCCAGATCTTCCACCCGGTCCATAATCATTCTAATGGGCCTTCCGCTCACCCAGGATGCCACCGCCAGAGGGGCACCGATAATTTCAGGATAGTCCTCTTTACCGCCGAAAGCACCGCCCACGGTATCCACAATCACCCGGACATCCTCATGAGAA
>QNBK01000289.1 GCA_003644105.1 Spirochaetota bacterium
ATTTCATCTTCAGTACTACTATCCAGCATCAGACGACTTTTGGTGATACCGCCTCCAAGCTTTGTGCTGAGAACCTGCAGCTCAGATTCGATTTCAGGGCTGATACCGGATTCCGGCAGACCGGAAGCCAGGAGCAGGGCTGCAGGAGCATTCTTCTGTCCCAGACGGATGATTATCATATCTTTAATCAATCCGAGTTCCCGGTTTGAAAGCATTTCGGCAAAATCTTCAGAGTTAACTGATAATAGGCTTTTATCTCCGGTACTGAGAGCTGGAAAGTTATCAGGGATTCTCAGGCGCCTTGTTGTTGTTCTGTCAAATCCAACTGAAATCCACGGATAATATACGTTTTCCCGGGGATCGGGCAGAAGAAGAGCACCTTTGGTAAATCCGACAAGGGATTGAGCAGCCTTGAATACTGCTCCGGGAAAGTCAATATTTTCCGGGGAATGACGGAAAGAGGTGATTACCGTATCGTTATTCCTTGAGGCGGTATTGCTGCCGAGGGTTCGAACGCGGTCCAGAAGACCCATCAGTCGTTAATCCCCAACTCCTCAAATATTTTCTTGTAAACTTCAAAATGCTCACTTCGGGCAAATTCTTGAATCTTTTCATCGGGTAATGATTCAAGCAGTTGATCCATATATTTGAGGACCTCTTTAATCTCTTCTTTCAAATCACCGGGGAGTGAGCTGAGTTCAAGTGCCGCTTTCGTTTTTTCCCGGAGGCCCGCTGCTGTGGATTCCGGTGTTTCTTCCAGATCGGCTATTTCTTCTTCTACGGCTTCTTCAGCTTCTTCGGTAACCAGAGCATCAAGAGAATCAAGGTCTACATCTTCAGTTCCCGGAAGCTCATTAAAATCATTATCCGGCAGCGTTACAGTAACTTCATCGTCCAGATCTTCAACAGGTTCATCAAGACTGAATTCTTCAACAGTTTCAATTTCATCGATTGCCTCATCCAGTGATATATCGGGAATCTCATCATCACCTGGACTACTGAGGTTTATCTCTTCAATTTCAAATTCTTCCTGACTGATGGTATCCAGATTTATTTCTTCAAGATTATCGTCGGGAATCTCCAGTTCGGGGGCTACTTCTTCGATATCAAGTTCAAGATCGATATCTTCAGGTTCAGCTTCTAGTACTTCAGGTTCCAGATCCATCTCTTCGAGTTCCAGGTCGATATCATCGGTTTCCAGAGTTATTTCTTCAATATCGAGTTCATAATCGATATCTTCAGGATCAGTCTCAAGAGTTATTTCTTTGTCCTGCTCCAGTTCGACATCTTCTATTTCATCTATGCTGTCGGCCAGAACGGATTCAAAATCGACGGTCTCAATGTCATCCAGGTTCAACTCATCATTCGGGGCAGCAGAAGCTTCTTCGGATACTGCGAGGATATCAGATTCTTCTATTCCAAAATCATCAAGGGATATTTCTTCCATTTCGATATCGGAATTATCCGATTCAGCCGAAACAATAAAATCATCTTCAGTCTCTGTCAGATCAATTTCTACAATTTCACCTTCATCAAAAATATCCTCTTCAAGTGAATCGGTTAATACCGTTTCCTCCGGGGGGATGGAAAGAAAATCTTCCTCTGTCTCTTCCACCAGGGGGATTTCGACGGCTTCACTTTGTGACGTATCAGCCTCGTCAAGGCCGAAGTCATCAAAATCTGTGACATCTTCAAAATCATTTTTTATGTCGTCTATATTGACCACCGGATCTTCTTCAGGGCTGGGAATCTCTATTTCAATAGTGTCCGGATCCCCTTCAATTTCCATCTCTTCAGGACTGCTGAGGATAGACAAGGCCGGATCTGTCTCCTCCTCTTCCTCAACTTCTTCAATCTCCTCTATTTCTTCGATGTCATCTAATTTAAAGTCTTCAACGTCGTCCAGGTCCAGCTCTGTAAAATCATCTGAGAGATCGATCAGCTCTTCATCTTCTCCCGGGGCAGGTTCTTCCAGAGCAGGGATATCTTCGGATAGTGATATCTCTTTAATATTTGATTCGGTAGAACCGGAATCTGCAAAGTCCGTATCAACAGGGCTGAAATCTTCAGGCTCCCTTTCAACAGATTCTTCAGTCATATCAGCCGAATCAAGAATATTATCAAGTTCATCACCGGTTAATGCGATAGTTTCATCCTCTTCTTCGTCGAAAAAGCCGCCGTTTTCTGCCGGATCGACTTCTTTTGTTGAAACGGACGGAACCCTCATTCCGGTGAGTTCGTTTTTCAGTTGTCTGATTTCATTGCGAAGGGCTGACAGCTCATCTTCGATTTTATGAAGCAGTTCTTTTGACTCATCATCGCTACTGATGGAATCCCCCATTGGTGGATTGTTTTCAAAGGAATCATCAAGTTCGTCTAAATCACCGAAATCGGGAAGTGATGACTCCTCAAGTTCCCCTAGAAGTTTCTCTTCTTCTTCGGTAATGAGCAATTCATCCTGGTCGGAATCATCTATTTCCATCAATTCAAGGCTTGTACTCTCATGTTCATTAATCTCATCAGGACCGGCTTTTACCCAGACACCATAGCGTTCCAGGTCTTGCTCTTCCCGATTCTTTTTGTCCACGGCCATAAATCGTTGCTCCCGAGAGGCAGTTTCTTACCCTACGTTTATCGTCAAAATCAGCCTGCAGGTTGAGTTAATTCTCTGACTTACAGCACTAATCTTCTCTAATCATAATGGAGTGGTGAATTCCATGTAAAGGACGATGTGCTCCAAGCCGTCAATCAAACTATGAAACGTTCGGTATTTCTTGTGGCACTATACGTCTTTTTTCTGATTTTTTCACTATTAAGTCTCTTTTTTGGAGAAACTGGTGTAACGGCCCTGGATAAAATCAGGGTTCGAAATCAATTACTTTCCGGGAATCTGGTCGCTCTTGACTCCAAACACGAAGATCTTATCGCAAAACTTACAGCTTTGCGCAGCGATCCGGAGTCTATTGTTGTGGGGGCAAGGGCGTTGGGTCTTTACCGGACAGATGATAAGGTTGTTCAATTCCGTAACATGAAATATGCACACCCTCTTCCCGATGCCGGTGGGGTTCTGCATCTTTCTCCGCTGCCGCAGACGGATGAAAGCCTGCTGAGAATCTTTGCTACCGCTGCGGGTATTATCTTTCTGCTGTTTTCACTGATTATCTGGAAATTAAGAGATGCTGTTAAAACGAAGTAATGAAAGTCGTCTCAAACTTAAAGAATATCTGAGATTAGGTGAAGTTGTTGTTATGGCTTGTGACACCATATACGGGTTCATAGGAAGAGTTCCTGACACAGAGGATCTGATTCGTGCAATAAAAGGCCGGGATGAAAAAAGTCCTTTTCTTCAGCTT
This sequence comes from Spirochaetota bacterium, assembly GCA_003644105.1. Taxonomy (GTDB): domain Bacteria; phylum Spirochaetota; class Spirochaetia; order DSM-2461; family DSM-2461; genus UBA2779. Next base: position 3,354 of record QNBK01000289.1, read on the forward strand.
ATATCCGATACCTCCGCTTTGGAGGCTGTGGCTGTTCTCCCCCGGGAAACTGATATTCTGAACCTCTGGCCCGGGCCTTTCACCTTTGTATTCCAACTGATTGAGGGTGGAAATGCCGCTTTCAGGATACCGGAAGACACATCCCTGAGGAGTTTAATCAGAGATTTAGGATTTCCGTTGTATTCAAGCAGTGTAAACCGAAGCGGCCGGCCTTCTATGAATACCCCTTCAGATATCGAGGCAGAGTTCGGCAATGAAACAGCATTGATTGAGGATTCAGGTTTAATATTCGAAGGGCAGTCCTCAACGGTTGTCGACCTGACGGCGAGTCCTTACAGGATACTCCGACAGGGTGCAGGGAAGGTTCCTCCTCATTATTTATCTTTAAGGGGAGGCAGTCCCCGTAGTTTCCTGTAGGCAGGTATTGTTATCATCGGGGGGCGCTCGTATTCCGGGATGTTGTATTCAACAGTCTCATATTTTTCATTCTGTACCTGGAACTGCCGTAGAACGGTTTGAATCTCATGGTCACTCTGAATTGTTCCATAGCTGTGGAGCCTGTTCAGAAAGGTTTGGAGAATCCCGAAAGACATCTTTCCAAGAGCCCGGGTTTCCTGGTTCCTATGAACCCTCTGGTCCAGATCGGTCTGGGCAAAGGCCTTCATCCCATATGTCTGATAGACATCCAGAAGGTGACTGGTTTCCACTCCATAGCCCACAGGGAAGGATATGGATTCCAGCACATTCCGGCGTACTGCATATTCTCCTGA
>QNBK01000290.1 GCA_003644105.1 Spirochaetota bacterium
ATCATCAAGAGTAATGTCGATAATCCGAGCATTCAGACGGCTCAGAGTTGTGCGTATAAACGCTTCAATATCCATCGGAATATTAAGTTTACCAATTGATACTTTGGTGACTATTTCCCATACCGAGGCGGTGCTGATTACCAGAGATTTTTCCTGATTTTCAATGATATCAAGCGTCTTCCTGCTGAGTTTTTCAGGCTCCAGAGCTGACCATAAAAGGATGTGTGTATCCAGAAGGCAGGTCACGAATAAAAAGAATCCAGGATTTCATCGGGGAGGGGCTCATCAAAAACATCCGGCACAGTGGTTAAGCCCCGAAAAAAACCCAATTCACGTCTGTCTTCTGATTTGTGAAAAGCTGTAATCTTTGCTGCCGGAATCCCATTCCTGGCTATCAGAATCTCCTCACCCTGTTCAGCCTTTCTGATAAGCTCCGACAGTTTCGTCTTGGCCTCATGCATATTTACCGTCATATTGAACCCTCTGTATGAAGCTTAGCTAACCAGCTTAGCTATGTCAAGAAGATTGCTGATAAAGCTTCAGATTTAATATTTCGCTCATCAGAAAAAAATGCTTATCCAGGGTGAATAGAAGTGAATCGTTCTGAATAGCGTTCTGGGCAATAATCAGATCCGGGAGACCTACCCTGTTGATACCATTACTCAAGTTTTCCGCCTGCATGGCTATAATTTCATTCCAGTTGATATTGAGATTCTGCAGTTCAACATGCTGGAGAAGGTTTATCAGATAATCTTCCTTCCGATGTTCCAGTGAGGGAATCAGTTCAGCAAGAATCAGCTCATTGGTACAGATAATATTTGATTCTATCATGGAGATAAGCGGTTTTGCGCTTTTATCCCCTTTGAAAAAAGAGATCCAGATGGAAGTATCGACAAGTACCCTGTTCATCGGTCTCTGAGCATATCCAGATCGATGTCCAGATCCACCTTCCCGAAATAATCCTTCAACTCATTTATTTTTTCCTGCTGAACCATGTTTCGGAGAGCTGTCTTTATCAGTTCGGTTTTTGTTTTTATATGGGTGAGTTCCATTGCTTCTTCTATCAGTGAAGATGGAAGATCCAGTGTTGTACGCATGTGATTCTCCTTAACTATGCATATAGTATACCTTTTTTAGGCATATAACAAGTCAGTTCCAAGGGTAAGTGACGGTGTATGGTTCAGACTGACCTTGGGAATCCCGGACTGTCAAGGTGTAGATTGCCGATGGATGCGGCATATAGAGTCTGGGGGTCGCCTGATTCGGCGATGTCCCGGAGTTTGCCGCCGGCTCCGGAAACCACATAAGTGACGCCGTTGATGGGTTTGCGGATTTCAAGATTATGATCATGACCTGCAAGGTAGGGGCTGAAGCCGGTCGATGAGGATCTGGTTGTCTCCGTGAGTACCGGAACTGTAGATGGCATGATGACCGTAAACGATGAGATTACCGCCGGATGCAGCTTTCAGGCGGTTTTCAATCCATCGCCAGTGGGATTCGGTTTCATCTTTTGTCGCTCCGGCAGCAGCGGGATCGGCCAGAATAGTGGTGTCAATGGCCAGAAAATCGATGCGGGTGCTGTCAGAGAGTATCCATGCAAAGGAGTATGAGAGGGACGGCATTATCCAAGTGGAATCAAGAGCACTGTAATCCACTTCGGCCAGGGCGTTTCCGTAGTGGTCGTGGTTCCCGGCAACCGAATAGAAAAACGGAAGGCGGGAGAAATTATAAATATCGGTGTAGGCCGTGGCCCAGAGGGGGTCATCAACAGACTGTACACCTGTAGGGTAAAAGTTATCACCGAGGTAAAGAAGAAAATCGACGGGATGTGATACAGCCAGGGCTGCCAGATCGTCGGCAACCAGCTGCTGATTACTGCCGGTTGTTTCACTGAAGCTTCCGGCATCCCCCAGAGCGATTATTCGAAGCTCGGCAGTAGTGGATGTACTGTCTTCTAAAACAACTCACGGATAGAAAGACGTAGAGGATGAACAGACTGAAAGCAGGAGAGAGATGTTCAATAATAAAAAAAATCTGAATCGAATAGAAAATCTGTATTGGACCACGCAATAAGATTAACCCATTCCTAATAAGAAAATGTGAACTCTGCTATTATTTTTTCAATTACATATAGTCGATCGTCTTTTGTGATTATATGCCATAATGTCGTTTGACTTTTGTGATTACATGCCATAATATTCTTATAGGATGTATGTATATGTATAGAAAAGCCATGAAAGACCTGGTGCAATGGAAGAAAAAATCCAATCGTAAACCCTTAATTATCAGGGGTGCGAGGCAAGTTGGAAAAACCTGGCTTATGAAAAAGTTCGGTGAGCTGCACTACTCCAACACTGTTTATATCAATTGTGAGAATAACAGCCGTATAAAAAAATTGTTTTCCAGCGGCTTTGATATTGAAAGCTTAATCTTCGGTCTCAGGATAGAATCAGATTCAGAGATTACTGAAAATAAAACTTTAATTATCCTGGATGAAATCCAGGAAGCTCCTCAAGCTTTGACAGCTTTGAAATATTTTCAGGAGAATGCACCTCAATATCATATTGTCTCAGCAGGCAGTCTTCCTGGAGTGTCGCTCCACAGTGGAATATCTTTTCCTGTTGGTAAAGTTGATTTTTTGAATCTTCACCCACTGAATTTTATCGAATTTCTAACAGCTTCAGGAAATGATGCATTGGTTGAACTGATTGAAAGAAAAGATTTCAAATTGATTTCCACATTTAAGCAAAAATACATCGATTGGCTGAAAAAATACTATTTTGTCGGCGGCATGCCGGAAGCTGTGGTAGATTTCCTGGCTCAGAATAACTTGAGCTCCGTCAGAACCATTCAAACAAATCTATTAACAGCGTATGAGCAGGATTTTTTTAAACATCCCTCCCCATTTGATATTCTAAAGATTCGTATGTTATGGAACAGTTTACCTTCCCAACTGGCCAGAGAAAACAGGAAATTCCTTTATGGGCTAATCAGAAGTGGTGCCAGAGCCAGGGAATATGAATCCACGATTGAATGGCTTAAAGATTCCGGTTTGATCCACAAAGTATTCAGAATTACAAAACCAGGGATTCCTCTCACCGCCTATCAGGATATGAAATCATTTAAAATATTTATGCCTGATGTGGGTCTTTTGGCAGCACATAGCCGGTTGGACAGTAAAACAATCCTGGAAGGAAACAGCATTTTTGAAGAGTTTAAAGGTGCACTCACTGAACAATATGTCCTGCAGCAACTCATGGCCATGAACTCTATAACTCCGTTTTACTGGTCAGCAGAGAAATCCACCGGTGAAATAGATTTTATCTTTCAACTTGAAGATACCGTAGTTCCACTGGAAGTGAAAGCAGCGGAAAATCTGCAATCAAAAAGTCTCCGAAACTTCTCCAGAAAATACATACATACCCAGGCATTCAGGACATCATTAGCCGATTACAGGAAAGAGGATTGGGTTACGAACATCCCCCTCTATGCCATAAATACTCTTGAATCATGGTATGCCTGCGTGTAGCCGGTAGAGCTGACATTTATGCTATTTGTAATTTTATACGTTTACAATCATTTCCTTATCACCTCGTAATACGTATTGTAATACACGATGAAAACAAAGTCATTTTTTTACTTAATGAATATAGAAAAAAGAAGTACTGTCAGAGATTTCTAAGTGATTTGAATACCCAGAGGCGGTTGATGATGTAACCGATGCCTGTGTAGAACACCATTCCGGCGATTACACCGGGAAGCTCAGGGATGTTGAGCTTTTCAATCAGGAGAAGCTGTATGAGCTGGACGCAGCCGAGAAGGGAAAGAGAAACCAGGAGGAACTTCAGGAACATGGACCGTATGGATAATCGGCGGACCTGGGGGATTTCAGTTTCATAGTGAAGGATTTTTTGAAGGTGAAGATGTAGTTCATGAAGAAACTGAATATGATGGCGATGGTGTATGAGAGGGCGGTATAAGCGGGATAAGGCCAGCCGAGCCGGTGAAGCAGCCAGGCAGAAAGGGTAAATATCCCGGTGTTCAGCAGGCCGACGGATCCGTAGCGGAGCATAGTGAACAACTCA
>QNBK01000291.1 GCA_003644105.1 Spirochaetota bacterium
ATCCAGTCTCATACAGGGAGCGGGAGGCGCTGTTGGGGGAACAGTGGAGAGGCAGATATTCTCTTTCTTCACACCGGATTTGACTGAGAAGATGGAGTTAAGCCCGTGCTGCACCATGAGTTCGGGCATAACCTTCCAGGCATCCCGGGCGGTGGCATTGGCGTTGTGGGCACCGTCTATCTGGGCAATTCCCGCCCATGCCATTACCTTTTTGGCCGCTGCCGCATCCACAAAGGAGCGTATCATATTGATATTTCTGTAGAGAACATTGTACTGAGGGTCCTGGTGGGCTCCGTTAACACCCTCTTCGGCAAAAAGAACCGCAATTTCGGGTCCTGCCACGCCGCTTACATAGGAGTGGTAGTTGATGGGTCTTCCCACTTCATCTTCGATCAGATCCAGAGCCTTTCTCTGGGCTCTGAGCTGTTTCCTGGTAATGGGAACACCGCCGATCCCCTGGGGAGTCCCTTCAAGCAGTCCATCCATATGACTCTGCCCGGCAGTTCTGATAACCATCAGATGGTCGGCACCGTGCCAGGCGGCCATTCTCATCCTTCTGATATCGTCCTCAAAGCGACCGGAGGCAATCTCGGTTGTGATGGAACAGGCTGGCTGGGGTGCGATATCATCGAAGAAACTGCCTCCCGGGAGGGGCTGTGCCTGTTTCAGATTTTCCGAGGTATCATAATATTCGAACTTCCCGATCTGCCGTTTCTCTCCGGAACCTTCTCTCCAGGTCCAGTGTCTTCGGCGGGGTCTGTAATTTTCAAGATCTTTCAGGATTTCTACAACGTCAATTTTCTTATTTTTTTCGAGTTTTTTCATTTCGCACCCGCTTGAAACAGGGTTGCTGTTTCATCCCAGAGTTCACTGTCGGCGAGTTTCAGCCCCGCTTCTCTTATCTCCAATCCTTCGTTCTGAGCCAGTTTATAGACAAGATGTCCGGCACCGTGTTCCAGAAGATGCCTGTCGATGGCTCCGTCTACGATGGCTTTACTCTCCAGGCTTGAGAATCCCATACGCAGGAGTACGGATCTTTCGATAGAGGGGGAGGTCTGATTCGCTGCCATTTCCACAATGGGGTCCATCAGCTGTCCGCAGAGTTCCCAGAATCTCTCTTCCAGCTGCTTCTCGCTGAGATTTTTCAGATGCTCTCTTCTTTTCTCATAATCATCTTTACGTTCCACTTTTTTACCTTCCTTCCAGTGACTCAATCAATTGATTTAATTTATCTGTTCCGACTCTGCACTCTTCGGCCATGTAGCGGATATCTTCTTCCGATGTCTTTTCTCCCTCTTGCAGAGAGGCAAGACAGTTTCTGATATAGGACAATCTGATCCTGTCCAGATCAAGATCCACAGCCCGGATCATTGAGGGATGTTCGGGCAGTATGATGGACTGACCGGGGATCTCCTCTTCAGGATTGCCGAATCTGATCTTGATTCCATTTTCCCGGGCGAATGAGAGCTGCGGCTGAATATGCTTTCCCGCACCGGTGTATTCGGTCTCCTGAACAACGATGATCTGATCATCATCCATCTCCCTTGCTATGGAGAAAGCGGCTGCCAGGGAGATATTTCCCGCCGGCCCCCTTTCCAGTCCCTCAAGCTGCGCCAGGGCTTCGGTCATATAGAAAACCTCTCCCTGTCTGACGGTGACATAGCGGTCCATGTATCTCAGCGGCCGTCCGGCAGAGCGGGGTACATCTGTTCTGTCCGGATTTGTGGTAAAGGGGATACCGAATCCCGTATGCCCGGTGGTGAAGGACTTCCGGTTGAACTGTTCGTCACTGGCCATATGGAGTCCCTTCAAGTCAACACTGGCTCCGATAACTTCAGTTTCCAGGGCATCGGCTTTAATCAGGCCGCGTGCTGTACCGGTGATATTACCGCCTCCAGCTGTTGTTACCACAACGGCATCGGGATTTCGTCCGATCATCCCTTTTATCTGCTGTGAGATTTCAAAACCCAGGGTTTCAATTCCGGCGATGCCGAAGGGGGTGTAGAGGGAGGCGTTGAAGTAGCCTGTCTCCTCGAGGAGCTGCAGAAAGCTGTAGAAAAGTTCTGGTCCTACAGAAAGCTGAACAACTTCGGCCCCGTAGGCTTCGCACTTTCTGGCCTTTTCAATTATTTCGGGCTGTCCCCTGCCTTCGGAGTCGTAGCACTCCTGCACAATGATGCATTTGAGACCCAGCATGGCTGCCTGGCTGGCTACGGCGGCACCGTAGTTTCCGCTGGTGGCGGCAATCACACCCCTGTAGCCCAGCTTTTTAGCATGGTAGACACTCACCGCGGCGCGTCTGGCCTTGAAACTCCCAGAAGGGTTGGCCGCTTCATCTTTTAAGAAGATACGGGCTCCCTTTCCAGGAGCTGCCGTCGTTCTGCACAGTGCTGTTAGATTTCTCAGTTCATAGACCGGAGTATTGCCCACGCCGGTTCTCTCCTGGATCTCTTTGATCTCATCCAGTGAGTAACCGACCTTTTGCATCATTCCCTCATAATCAAAGGCAATGGAACCTGATTCAAACTGATCATAGTCAATCTGAATGGCGCTTTTCATAATCTCCGCCCTGCGGGCCATCAGTTCATTGTATCCGGCTGCCGGCATCACTCCGCCTCCTCAGCCAGAATTGATCTGAGCTGTCTTCCGATATGGAGAATTTCGGGGACACAGTTTCCCCAGGAGTGGTGAAATTGAGGATTCACATCGATCATGTTTCCCATGATTCTCCGGCCGATTATTGTTTCCACTTCGACTTCATCACCCACATCAGCGGAATCGGAGAGAAGAAAACCCTTGTCCCACATTTCCAGGGGAATTTTTTTCGTGTCTTCGGGTACCTGAGGAGCCCTCTGCGCCGGGCTCAGCACTGTCTTATGGATTCTTACCCAGTCGCCTTTTACCGCTTTCATCACATCACCTCTCTATGAGATTCCGCATATCTCCCATAATGGCCCTGGGAACAGGCAGATCTATCATTGTCTTCAGACCGGATCTGGCATTGATGACATGGGGAATCATGTTGACACACATGGCAATTGTTCCGATTCCTCCGGGAATCTCCGGTTTTATAGCCATGTTTATGTCCGGTGTCCCTTTTATTCTTATATAGTCACCCGTGTCGGTACCCTCCAGCTGAGGTTCAACCTGCTGGGGGTGGATCATCCTTATTTTTTCTTTACCATCCACCATGCCGCAGCCCTTCATGCTGCATCCGGCGATATTGCCCGGCTGTACTTCCACATATTTTGTCTTTCTGAAAACTTTGGAGATGATTGGCTCCATAGACTGTCTGACCGGTTCACTCAGCTCCCAGCCGATGGCCCCGGCAATCATCCCTACAGATTCATTGAATCCCACATGCCCTGCCAGGGTGTTGTTTTTGAAGCCCTCGGCAAACTCTTCGGGAGTGATTCCCACACCCTGCTCCTCCATGACGGCGGGGCCGAAAGGGGAAAGACTGTTTACACGTTCGGCCTCAATCTCATCCACATCGATACAGGCACCCGTCAGGGCTACAACAAGGAGATCCATAATTAACCCCGGGTTTATTCCAGTTCCCAGAACGCTGACACCGTTTTCCTTTGCAATTTCATCGAGCTTCCGTGCCAGTTCGGGTTCCGATGCCCTGGGGAAAGCCATCTCCTCTGCAGTGGAGATGACATTGAGTTTATTTTCCAGGAGGAACTTGATTTTATCAAAGGCTTTTGCCGTGAATGAATCGGTGGCAAGGAGGGCTATATCTACAAAACCTTCACTTACAATCTCATTTATATCACTGCGGATCAGAACATCGGGTCTACCGTTTTTCCCGGTGTCCAGAAGTTTATAAATGCTTTTTCCCACTCGGTCGGGATGCATGTCGCAGACGGCACAAATCTCGATTCCTTTTTTCTTAAGAAGCATCTCGGCCATGCCGCTGCCCATTGCCCCGAAACCCCATATCAGCACTTTCAGGTTGTTCATTAAGTCACTCCTGGAATGTTATTACTACTACAATAGTAATGTGAGTATATACACCAGTGGAAAACTGTCAAGAAAATAAGGAGCTGACGGGAAGAATTTATCTTTTTTCTTG
>QNBK01000292.1 GCA_003644105.1 Spirochaetota bacterium
TCATATTGGTTTCTCTCTGGATTTCAAGGCAGCAGAAAAGAACTCAGTATTCTGCTCAACTTACTGGCCGGGCAATGGCTTTGCATTAACAGGGTTGCATCATTTAAACACAACAGCAGACAGATGCCGGATAAGCGTCCTCCTGAGAGTTTAATTAATCCTTCCTGGATTGCCGTCAGCCGGTCCGCCCGGAATATCCGTTCCAGGCTCAATGAGCTGAGCTTTTCCACCCGGCCGCTTTTACTGATCGGAGAAAACGGCAGCGGTAAAAAATATCTGGCCTCCCTTATACACAGAAACGGCCCGAACCCTTCAGAACCCTTTTCCGGCCCCGATACGAATGGGAAATCCGGAACTCTGTATGTTCCCGGCTGGCATCTCATTGCCGAGAAAACCCGTAAAAAGCTAATCGGTGATAAGAGACGTTTAATTGCCGCCGCTGTTCCTGGAAAGGAGACAGAATCACTTCTTGAGTTATGGCATAAAAGAAACGGCGATCAGAGGTCAATTATCAAAATCCCCGCCCTGAGAGAACACAGCGAAGATATCCCCCTGCTTGCCGGGCGATTCCTGGAACTGATAACCCGGAACTCAGGTCTCCAGGTTCCAGCCCTTTCAACTACAGCCATAGAAGCCCTGGAAGCCTACACCTGGCCGGGAAACATCCGGGAACTCAAAGAAACCATGGCCTGGGCCATCGAAAAATACGATGGGAGCTGTATCAGTATCGGAGATTTACCGCCGGGGGTACGGGGAGCGGTCAGCTTACCCCAGACCAACGCCTACCCCAGCCGAATTGCAGCCCTGGAATACGAAGCCCTTAAAGAAGAACTGTCCCGGCAGAAAGGATTCGTCAGTCGAACAGCCAGAAGCCTGGGACTCAGCCCGCGACAGGTGTCATGGAGAATAAAAAAATACGGTATCGATCCCCGGGAATTCAAGAGTCAGCAGCAATTCTAATAATCTTTCGGTTTCCCGGTAAAATCCAGGACAGCAGAATCCTGTGCCAGCTTCCCCGATTCAGGAAGAAGTGAAATTACCGTTGCCGAAGGCACCTTGCCGCTGAAATCCCGGCAAAGCCAGGAGGCAAAATCCCCCAGGCCCGGCTGATGGCTGCAGACCAGAATATGTCCCGCATTTCCGGTATTTTCCTCCAGAATGGTTCTCCAGTCATCAAGTCCCGCAAGGTAGAGGGCCTCAACCACCAGGATTTCAGGCTTCGCATCCCTCCAGGCCTCAAAAAACAGTTCAACGGTTTCCCGTGCCCGAACGGCCGGTGATACAAGGACAAGATCCGGAGGCGGAAGACGCTCTGCACACACCAGGCCCATCAGAGTTGCTTCCCTGCGGCCCCGGTCGTTGATCGTCCGGTCGATATCCTGCTGGTCCGGTGAATCCCAGACGCTTTTTGCATGTCTTAACAGTGTGAGTCGGGTCATACTGATAATTCTAATACATTTTTCTCACTTGCTTTAGTGAGGGTTCTTCAGATAACTTGATATCCTCGTGAGGTAAGCAGCATGAAAACCATCGGACTCCTTGGCGGTATGAGCTGGGAATCAACCAGGGAATATTACCGGCTCATCAATGAAAAAGTGAGAGAACATCTGGGCGGTCTGCATTCTGCTGAAATCCTCATGGCTTCTGTAGATTTCCAACCCTTATCCACCGCGATGGAAAAAGGTGACTGGGACAGTATCCGGAACGTCCTGCTGGAAAGAACCCGCCGCCTTAGAGATGCGGGTTCTGATCTTCTGCTCATCTGCACCAACACCATGCATAAATTTGCCGCAGATATTGCCGCGGCTGCAAAGCCGGCCAGGTTGATTCATATCGGAGAATGCACCGCTGCCGAAGCCTCCCGCCGGGGATATAAAAAAGTGGCCCTTATGGGTACCCGGTTCACCATGGAAGAGGAATTCTACCGGGGGAAACTCGAAGCCGCCGGTCTGGACGTCCTCATCCCCGGGGAAAAAGAGCGGGAATGGATAAACAAGCTCATTTTCGGGGAGCTCTGTGCAGGGGTTTTCAGGGATGAAAGCCGCCACCGGATCGCCGAAATTACAGGAAGGCTCGCCGGGGATGGAGCCGAATCGGTCATACTGGGCTGTACCGAGCTGCCCCTCATACTCACCCCCGAAGAAAGCCCTCTTCCGATTCTGGATACCATGGAAATTCATGCCGAAGCGGCGGTTGAGGCAGCACTGAAATCTGATTAAAAGAAGAAAGGAAACACCAAATGAAAAGTTTCGGCAATTCGTTGAACATCCTTTTTTGATACCGAACCGCGCCGACCCAATACCAGGGAAGCATCCAGCGAGAAGATTTTCCATCTGAGAACCGACGGCCCCCGGAGTCCGGCCTCTTCCCAGTCGAGAAGCGCGACGTCATGTTCCCAATGGCTTCGTTTTGCACTGGTTATCATTGAGAGTATCAGGATTTCATATCCTTCTCCTGAAATCTGGTTGGACAGTAGGAAAGCCGGTCTGCGTTTCTTAACCGGACGGTCAACAAAGGGGAACGGCACTTCAAGGACATCCCCTGTCTCATATTTCATCATCAAGATTATCCTCCCATTCAGACAGAGTGCCTCGAAGGGCCCGAACCCATTCCAAATCTGCTTTCGGCACTTTCTTTATCACAATCTCACTGTCCCTTGCTTCATAGGAAATATAGTCTCCTTCTTTTACATTGAGAGTATCCCGAATGGTCTTTGGTATCGTTACCTGACCCTTGGATGTTATCTTTGAAGTAACCATTCCTTACCTCCTTACTGTAATGTAATTCCAATTGTTCCGAGAATCAAGAAACGGCAGATTCTGTTTAATCTCTTGAATTCCAAAGTTTGCTCCAGTCTTGACGCCCCCCTCCCCCCGTGATATCCATACACAACTCACCAATCTTTACAGGAGGTTGATTATGAAAAATGAAATCCGGAGTGCGGGGAAAACCTGCCGCCAGGGCTCATAGGAATACTTGAAACCCTCCTTTTCCTGACATCCTGCGGCTGGTCCCGCTGAATTACACATCTCATTAACGGCAGCGTAACAGTTCTGTCTGTTCCGCTGATCTGTCAGCTCGCATAATTTCGGAGTTATAAAAAATGACCCTTGAAGATTGGGGATGGAACGAAAAACGTACGGTGGAATTCGCCGAATATAAACTGAAAGGATGGAAACCGGGCCGGGTAATCAGACCGGGCTGGGGAATCTATAGAATCGCAGCAATCACCCGAGAAGGAGACGGCCTCGGCGAGATTGAAGAAAAGGAAGCCCGGCTTACAGGGAAAGCCCTGAGCCGGGGAGAGACCCCGGCTGCCGGAGACTGGGTAGCCTGGCGGGAGGAAGGGGGCACTGCTGTCATTACAGCCCTGCTGACCCGAAAAACTGTTATCTCCCGTAAAGTTGCCGGAGAAACCTCCCGGGAACAGATTATGGGGGTGAATGTCGATGTTCTTTTCATCGTCCAGGCCCTGGGAGAGGGACGCGGTTTTACACCCCGGGGACTGGAGCGCTACATTACCATGGCATGGGAATCCGGCTGCAAACCGGTTGTTCTTCTCAATAAAGCAGATCTTGCCGAAGATCTTACGGCAGACCTGGACGAAGCGGAAAGTTCCGCTCCCGGAATCAAGATTCTTGCCTGCAGTACTGTAACAGGAAAGGGTATTCAAGGACTGAAAGAAATTCTTCCCCCGGGACTTACCGCTGCGTTTATCGGTCCATCGGGAGTGGGAAAATCATCGATTATCAATGCTGTGGCCGGTACCGACCTGGCGGAAGCAGGATCGGTTCGAGAGTTCGACAATCGGGGCAGGCACACCACCACCCACAGGGAACTGCACCGGCTTAAAGATGGACGTCTCCTCCTGGACACCCCGGGGTTAAGAGAACTCCAGCTCTGGGGAAGAGCAGAGTCTGTAGATACCGCATTTCCGGAAATCGAGGAACTGGCGAATCTATGCCGATTCAACGATTGCCGGCACGAAAATGAACCTGGATGTGCCGTAAAAGAGGGAATTAAAAACGGTTCAATTTCCAATGATCGCTACAACAGCTGGCTGGGACTGCGTAAGGA
>QNBK01000293.1 GCA_003644105.1 Spirochaetota bacterium
TGACTCACTGCTGATTTCCTTTGTGTATAACGTTTTAATCTACATTATTATACTCTGGAAATCAGTTTTTATAAAACCCCCTGATTTATCTTGGACAGCTATGATTTAGAAATATGATTTTCTGGCATGCTAATTGCGTTACATCTATTATCAAATCAAGGAGCATATACCAACTGTGATAGTTATTAACCAAAGGACGAAGCCGATCATTTCAATGAAAAATATCGGAAAATCCTTCGGCTCCGTGAGGGTTTTAGATAATATATCTTTTAACATTTACCCAGGAGAAGTACATTTACTTGCCGGGGAAAATGGTGCCGGAAAAAGCACTTTGATAAAGATACTCGGGGGAATCTACTCACATATCGAAGGTTCGATTCAGTTAGACGGGAAACCGTTTAAACCATCAACACCCCTTGATGCAAATCGGCAGGGTATTACAGTAATCCACCAGGAGCTATCTCTTATACCCCAAATGACAGTAATGGAAAACCTGCAGTTGGGCCGTTTTAATACACGTGGTGGATTCGTCTCTTTCAAAGATATGGAACAAAAATCCCTCGAAATTCTTGAGAGATTCGGTATTCAAGTCCGGCCACAGGACTGTATCGAAGATATATCAATTTCCCAACAGCAGCTTATTGAAATTGGTAAAGCTACATCCATGAATGCCAGAGTAATTGTAATGGATGAGCCTAGCAGTGCACTAAACCGAAAAGATGCTGAAATCCTTTTTTCCCTCATAGATCAACTTAAAACCACAGGCTGCGGTATTGTTTACATCACCCACCGAATGGAAGAAATCGATCGATTGGCAGATAGAATTACCGTCTTACGTGACGGTCGATTGGTATCAACAGGTAATGCATCTGAATATACATCTCGGAAACTGGTTTCTGATATGGTTGGCCGGGAACTGGAGGAAACTTTCATCCGAAAAGAATGCACCACGGGAGGGGAAATCCTACGCTTGAATAATTTCTCCCTGAAAAAACATGATGATATACCACTGTTTAATAATGTCAATCTGACTCTGCATAAGGGAGAGATCCTCGGCCTTGGCGGGCTTCAAGGTTCTGGTGCCAGTGCTCTATTATCTGCAGTCTTCGGTACATTTGGCAACCGCCCGACGGGACAGTTGGAGCTGAATGGCCGTACTGTAAAGAAACTTAGTCCAGCCCGAAGCATCGCGGGAGGAATTGGGTTCATTACTAACGATCGGAAAAACACCGGTCTGGTTCTTCCAATGTCTCTTACCCAGAATATTACGATGGCTTCCATGTCCCTCTTCTGCCGATCAGGGTTCCTTCAGAAGCAGAAGGAAAACTCAGCTGCAAATAATATGAAAAAAGATCTGGCAATTAAGGCTGCAAGTCTGGATATGACAGTGCACGAGCTCTCGGGAGGTAATCAGCAAAAGGTTGTTCTAGCAAAATGGATGCAGATTTCACCCCGAATTCTTTTAATGGATGAACCTACCCGAGGTGTGGATATAGGCGCAAAATGGGAAATATATAAACTACTGGAAGATCTGATCAGTCAGGGAGTCTCAATAATACTGATAACATCAGAACTATCAGAACTCCTTGCGTTAAGCGACAGGATCGCTGTAATGCATCGTGGTTCCGTAGTCCGGGAATTTGAAAAAAAGGAGTTCGATGCAGGGGAAATAATCGCAGCTGCCATGGGTGAGAATACGAATACTCAGGAGAAAAATAATCGTGATTGAAAATAAAATGAAGACAAATAAATTAATGGAGTTTGCCACAGGATATTCCGGAAAGGCTGTAATTTCATTGCTGATAGTATTACTCCTCGGGATAATCTTTAACGCAGACGGGGCTTTTTTCAAATTAGGAACCCATCGGGATGCTCTGAGACAAATGTCCGTATACGGTATCCTTGCTGCCGGCATGACCCTGGTAATCGTTACCGGCGGTATTGATCTATCGGTTGGAAGTCTTCTCGCTGTATCAGCTGTCAGCTTCTCTATCTTTTCTATACATATGGAACTTAATCCTGTAATTTCAGTATTTCTGAGTGTATTGCTGGGTGGGGCACTTGGAGCAATTTCCGGAGCACTTGTTTCTGTAGTAAGGCTCCAACCGTTTATTGCTACATTGGCCATGATGACTTTTGCCAGGGGTTTCGCCAAGTACATTACAGGAGGTCAGAAAATCTCCACATACCTCACCAACCCGGAAGGTGAAGTAATTGCTAAGGAATTACCAAAAATATTCAAATCAATCGATTCACGGATATTTGGTGGAAATCTCTCAATTGTCAGTGTCATCTTTCTCCTTTGTTTTGCTCTGGCCCTGCTCTTCCTGTCCCGGCACAAGTGGGGTCGTGAACTCCTAGCTATCGGCGGAAGTGAAGAAGCTGCCAGGTTGTCCGGTGTACCGGTGGTTATCTCGAAATTCGGAGCTTATGTTTTTTCCGGTGCAATGAGTGCTGTTGCTGGTATTTGTCAGGCAGCCCAGGAAACTCAGGGAGATCCGGAGGCAGGAGCTGGATATGAACTGACTGCCATTGCCATGGTTGTTATCGGGGGTACCAGCCTAGCCGGTGGCCGGGGAGGTATGGGACTCACCTTTCTGGGAATCCTGATTATTGGTTATCTGGAGAAGATTCTCAGCATCAATGCTGTTCCTGAGTCCGGTCGTCTTATGATAACAGGTTTCATCATTATCCTCGCAGTAGTAATGCAGAGGAAGGCTAAATAAGGTTTTCAAAGTATAAAAATCCCTCCGGGAAACGGAGCGATTAATTATATTACTTTTCACGAGGAGGTTTTATTGTGAAAAAGTACGGAATTATGATGATGTTGGTGTTGATCAGCGTCACATTATTTGCCAATGGCCAGAGTGATACTCAGGCTGACAACGGAAAAGAACAGTATGTAATTGGGATGAGTCAGTGTAACTTGGGAGAGCCCTGGCGCGTTCAGATGAATGCTGATGTAAAGAAAGAGGCGGAGAAGTATCCTGAGATTAAAGTTGTATACAAAGATGCCCAAAACGACACATTAAAGCAGCGTGCTCACGTTGAAGAATTTGTCTCAATGGGTGTTGATTTGTTAATCATCAGCCCCAAAGAAGCTCAGCCTCTTACCGAGCCTGTCGCCAAAGCAATGGAAGCCGGTATTCCCGTTATCGTTCTGGATCGTGACCTTGTGAGTGATAATTACACTCAGTTTATCGGGGCGGATAACGTAAAAATAGGGAAAGCCCTTGGTGAATGGGTTGTAAGTGAACTCGGCGGTCAGAACGCAAAAGTTGTTGAGCTAATGGGTCTTCAAACCTCAACTCCCGGTCAGGATCGCCACAACGGTTTTACTGATGCCATCAAAGGTTCTGATATCGAAGTTATTTTCAATGCCGATGTTAAATGGCTCGAGCCCAATGCACGGACTGAAATGGAGTCAGCTCTGGCTCGATTCGATGATATAGATCTGGTTTATGGCCATAACGATCCTGCAGCTCACGGTGCTTACCTTGCAGCCAAAGCAGCCGGCAGAGAGAACGATATCATGTTCGTCGGAATTGACGCCTTACCTCATGAAGGTGTTGCATATGTTAAAGATGGCATTCTAAATGCAACATTCCAGTACCCCACCGGTGGTGATGTAGCTATTCGTGAGGCCCTGAAAATCCTGAACGGAGAAAGCGTAGAAAAGAGAATCGTTCTCGGTTCCAGGATTTTCACCGCAGACAATGTAAATCAGGGCGGCGCTGCAATTGACTGACCATTCTGTACTATGTAAAAAAACGGTCCCTAATCCGAAGGATTAAGGACCGCTCAATCTTGTGCCGTCTGGCTCTGCCAGGCGGCTTTATTATTATAGATTCTTTCTCCCTTAATTCATATCCTCCTCAAACAGCCTCAGTAATTCTCAAAGTAGCCACCCCAGCCCAACCTCCTGATGATATGTCTTATCCCCCAGGGATTGGCAAATCAAGCCCTTTGAGCATGAAAACCATCAGATCAGACCAGTGTTTGAAAACCA
>QNBK01000294.1 GCA_003644105.1 Spirochaetota bacterium
GCCCTGTTCAGATTCCTCTGTATACGGTAGTGTTTCTATGTATAGGTATGCCAACGCAGGAGGCGATTATGGTGGGTCCCGAGTATCAAGGCGTAGAGAGTATTTACGGTGAAAACAGTTTCAATGAATCCCTGATGCAGGAAAGTCTGCCGAAGACGATTTTCAAAGAATTTAAACTGGTGCAGGCCGGGGAAAAAACTCTCTCTGCGGAAGTGGCAGAAGTAATTGCCAATGCCATGAAGGACTGGGCCCTGCAGAAAGGGGCTACACACTACACCCATTGGTTTCAGCCGCTTACCGGCTACACCGCTGAGAAACACGATTCCTTTATTTCCCCCAACCCTGACGGTACAGTGCTGATGGAATTTTCCGGTAAGGAACTGATACAGGGTGAGCCCGATGCCTCATCCTTTCCTTCGGGAGGCTTGAGAACCACCTTTGAAGCCCGGGGGTATACCGCCTGGGATACCGGATCTCCGGCATTTTTGAAAAAACACGGCCGCAGAGTTACTCTCTGTATCCCCACCGCCTTTGTAGCATATACCGGGGAGGCGCTGGATAAAAAAGTCCCTATGCTCCGCTCCATGGATGCCTTGAATACCCAGGCCCTCCGGGTTCTCAAAGCTATGGGGTATAACGATGTAAAAAGGGTTATCACGTATTCCGGTCCAGAGCAGGAGTACTTTCTGGTAGACCGGGATTTCTATGAATCCAGACCCGATCTCAAGCTGACTGGACGGACGGTATTTGGAAGTATGAGTGCCAAAGGTCAGGAGATGGACGACCATTACTTCGGAGCCATCAAAGACCGGGTTGCAGATTACATGGCCGATGTTAACGACGAACTATGGAAACTTGGAATCAGCGCCAAAACCCAGCACAACGAGGTAGCTCCCAATCAGTTCGAGCTGGCCACGGTGTTCTCCTCGGCTGGTATTGCCACCGACTGGAACCAACTGGTGATGGAAACCCTGGATAAGGTGGCGTATCGCCATGATATGGTCTGCCTGCTTCATGAGAAACCCTTTGCCGGGGTGAACGGGTCGGGGAAGCACAACAACTGGAATATCGGGACTGATACCGGAGTCAACCTCTGCAAGCCCGGGAAAGATCCCTTTGACGATGCCCGCTTCCTCCTCTTCTTCACTTCAATTATTAAAGCGGTGGATATCTATGCTCCCATACTCAGAGCTTCGGCAGCCAGTGCGGGAAACGATCACCGCCTTGGAGCGAATGAAGCACCTCCTGCCGTTATCTCCATATTTCTCGGTGATCAGTTTTATGAGATTCTTGAGAAGCTGGTTTCTGGGGATAAGGTGGAATCCAGGGAAGGCGGGGTTCTTGAGATAGGTGTTTCTTCCCTGCCGGATCTTCCCATGGATATGACAGACCGGAACCGGACCAGTCCCTTCGCCTTTACCGGAAACCGCTTCGAGTTCAGAATGTGTGGTTCCTCTCAGTCGGTAGCCGGGTCCAATACCGTACTTACCTCGGCAATGGCGGAAGTGTTGAGGGGGATTGCCGACCGGCTTGAAGCCTCGGCCGACCCCATGGCGGAAGTTCGGGATATCATTATTGAGAATTACCGGAACCACCGGCGTGTAATCTTCAACGGCAACGGGTACAGCGATGAATGGCTGGCCGAAGCTGAAAAACGCGGCTTGCCGAATATCGGTTCCACCGTTGAGGCCCTGCTCGCCTATCTGGAAGATGATGCAGTCGAACTGTTTGAGAAACACAAGGTTCTTACCCGGGCTGAAGTTGAGAGCCGGGTAACCATATACCTTGAAACCTACAGTATGGAGATTAATATCGAAGCCGGTGTGATGAAGGAAATGGCCGAACGCCTGATTTACCCTGCGGCAGCGGAATATGCTCAGAGTATCAGCTCTGTTATCAAGGGCTTCAAGAAAAACGGGATCAGCAGCAGCAGGCAGGAAGAATTATTGAAGGATATTGCCGGAAACCTTGAAGGGCTTCTGGAAGCCGCCTCGGATCTGGGGAAACAGACGGAGAAAGCCCTGGGTATTGAAGGTGATGAGAAGGCCCAGGCCTTCGCCTACCGGAATGAAGTGATACCGGCTATGGAGAAACTCCGGAAGTTCGGGGATGCCCTTGAGAAGATGACTGATAAGCGGCTCTGGCCGTATCCCAGTTATGAGGATTTACTGTTTACCCTGTAGATAGCGGGTCTTTTTCCCGTATGAAAATCCGCTATAATGAAGCTATGAATATCACCGAACTCATTAAATACCGAAAGAGTGTCCGTTCATGGGCCGATAAGCCTGTCGATACCGAAACAGTCGAGAAAATCATCGATGCCGCCCGTTTTGCCCCTTCGGCAAATAACCTTCAGGACTGGAGGGTTATTGCCATAACAGAGTCCGCACTACGTGCAAAAATGGTGGAAATTGCCCGGGGACAGAAGTTTGTGGGTGAAGCTCCGGTAATCCTGGTTATCTGCGGTGACTCCTCCACAGGGGAGATGTCCTGCAAAATGCCCCGGTCGGTAATTGACGCTACGATTCTGATAGACCACATCACTCTGATAGCCGCCGGAGAAGGTCTGGGCACCTGCTGGATCGGGAGTTTCGATCAGGAGGCCTGCCGGAAACTGCTGAGAATACCCGGCGGATGGGAAGTGGTGGAACTGCTCCCCCTGGGGTATCCGGCCAGCCCTTCTCCTGTGAATAAACCGCGGAAGAGAGTGTCTGAGGTTCTCAACTGGAACCTCTGGGATGGAAGCTTGTAGCCTGAGCCCCATTCCGTGCTACCATCCCTCATGCACAGAGATTATATCGACATCAGCAGCAGCGACGAACTTGTTAAACTTTCAAAGAGTCTTTCCGAACGTAATGTGAAGGTAATCGCCATGGATTTCGAAGGGGAGTTCAACCTCCATGTCTACGGTGAAAAGCTCTGCCTTATTCAGGTGTACGATGGGCTTAAGTACTATCTGGTAGACCCTTTTCTCATCGCTGATGATGTTCTTAAGAATTTTCTCACCTTGAAAAACATGCTTTACATGTTCTTTGCCGCCGACTCCGACCGGAGCCTGGTGTACAAGCAGTACGGGGTGAAGATGAATGCTGTCTACGATCTTCAGCATCTAGTTGAGGTTCTCGATCTTCCAGGCAGGGGTCTTGATTCGGTACTCCTCTCAGAGCTCGGTGTCACCGTTGAAAATAAGAAGAAGTTTCAGCGTCAGAATTGGATGAGGCGCCCTATAGAAGAGGGGGCAAAGCAGTACGCCGTTAATGATGTGGCTTATTTATTCAAGCTTCACGAGAGCCTGCTCCAGAAAATTAAAGATGAGGGTAAGATTGAACAGCTCATCTTCAAACTTGCCGGAACCTTCAAGGACTTTGACAAAAAATCCGTTCCGGGAATCTTTAAAACCCCGGCTTTCCGTAAGATGTCCCGGGCAAAGAAAGATAAATATACAAAGATAGTTGAGCTTCGGGAGGCCTGTGCCAAAGAGCTCAACGTACCGGCCAATACAGTTCTAACCAAGCAGGATCTGGTTGACGTTACCGAAAATTCAGAGAACATTCGCCGGGTTCGTTTTCACCAGAAGGTTTCCCGGGGGATGATGGAAGGGCTGATTGAGGATATTCTGAAACTCTGACGGATTGCGAATTATCTGGTCCTCCCGGTTGCAATAAACTTTTTTGAACACACGCTATGATACCCTCTTTGACGTTTTCTTTTCAAACGTTTACGATACTCTCATGAGTCCGACGATCAAGGACATCGCCGCCAGGGCAGGTATTTCCTATGCCACTGTGTCCAGAGCCCTCAATAATAAATATGGCGTGAGTCAGCATACCAGGGAAAAAGTGATGGCATTGGCCAAAGATATGGGCTACCGACCCAACGCCATTGCCCGTGGCCTGGTGAACCGGACAACCATGACCATCGGATTGATTATTCCCGATATTACCAGCCCCTTTTATCCCAGGGTTGCCCTGGGTATTGAAGA
>QNBK01000295.1 GCA_003644105.1 Spirochaetota bacterium
AACAGTACGGAATCTATCAGCCTATCGATTACAGTAAAGTGGAAACAGATCTGATGGATCCGTCACTGCTCAATGCCGTTAAAGCCAATACCAAAGTGGGAAACGACTCCTATGCCGTACCTCATGTTTATGGAACTTCCGGACTGGTTGTTAACAAAGCAAAAGCTCCGAATATCAAAGATTATACCGACCTTCTGGATTCCCAGTATAAGGGACGGGTATCCTATCGGCTGAAAAGACCCACCCTTATCGGTATGGGTTATGCCTTGGGATACGATCCATTTGCTCTATACGGTGATTCAGCTGCATATCAGGAATTTCTTGATGCTGTCGGTGAGAAACTGATTGAAGGAAAACCTGTTGTTCAGAATTACTGGTCCAACGGCGATCAGCTTCTTGAATCCATGCGATCCGGTGAAGTCTGGGCCGCTATGGCCTGGGAACAGGCCGGTTGGAAGCTTCATGCTGAAAACAGTGATATTGACTATCTGGCACCTGCCAGCGGGGCCCTCGCCTGGGTGGATACTTTTGCAATTCCTGCTAAATCAGAAAATATCGACGGCGCTTATGCGTGGATCAACTTCATGATGCGCCCGGAAAATGCCGCTGTATTTACCAATGCAGAGACTTATGGCACCGCCTCCAAAGATGCTGTTAAATATCTGAATGATGATGTGAAAGCAAACTTCGAGCGCGGCCTGCCCCCTGAAGTTCTTGCCAAAATTCATTGGTATCCCACAGTTCCTCCGGGACTGGAAGAAATGGAAGGACGTGTACTCGATAGAGTTAACGCTGCAAGGTAATAAATCGGCCGGCAGCTCAGGCTGCCGGTTTTTTTAGTTTTTTAGTTTGTGTAAAAATAGGTTTGGAATAATGAAAACTGCTTTATCTGTTCACAATCTGTCAAAGAAGTTTGGAGATTTTACTGCTGTAAATGGTGTTTCCTTCGATGTGGAAGACGGTAAATTCTTCTCCATACTCGGGCCCTCAGGCTGTGGTAAAACAACATTACTGCGTATGATTGCCGGTTTTTTTGAACCTTCCGCGGGACAGATTAAAATCCGGGAAAAGGATATGGCTGGAGTTGAACCGAACCGGCGACCGGTAAACCTGGTTTTTCAGCATCTGGCGCTGTTCCCCATGATGAATGTTTATGAAAATGTTGCCTTCGGTCTCAGACGTCGCCATGTATCTGATTCAGATATTAAGAAAAAGGTAACTTCAATGCTTGAGCGGGTTGGCCTGCCTGAGCATGCGAAGAAGAAAATCAGTCAGCTCTCCGGAGGTCAGAAACAAAGAATTGCAATTGCCCGCTGCCTGGTACTGGACCCCAGTGTATTGCTTCTGGATGAGCCTCTGGGTGCGTTGGATGCCAAACTTCGGGAATACATGAAGGTTGAGCTTAAAAAGCTGCAGTCCGATGTGGGAACAACCTTTGTCTATATCACTCATGATCAGTCTGAAGCTATGGTTATGAGTGATTATGTTGCCGTTATGAACAGCGGCCAATTTGAGCAGATTGATACACCTCAAAACCTGTATAACAATCCTCACTCTTCTTTTGTTGCCCAATTTGTGGGGAACAACAATAAAATAACAGTAGATTTATCCAATAAATCCTCCGGTGTTTATACTGCCTTGTATAAGGATGGGCAGAAGTATGAAGTTTCAGGAGATTTCAACCTGAAAGAGGGAAATGAGTTTGACATGTTTGTCCGGCCGGAGGCTTTTGTTATAAACGCTCCTGAATCGGCAAAAGGGCTGAATACCATTAAATGTGAAGTTAAAGAAATCCTTTTTGATGGTGGAAACAGTCAGCTTCTTGTTATCCCTGAGGGAACGGTTGAAGAGCTTGTTGTCGCCCTTCCTCAGAACAAGCTATATGACTCAATTTCAAGAAAAGACCGGATTCGTATCAGCTGGGATCCCTCAGCGTCGGTTTGTTTCAGAAAAGAGGAATTCAAAATTTATGACGATGCCTGATCGCAGAAAAATCCGTTGGAGTTTTATTGTTTTCTTTATTCCGGTTTTTCTCTGGCTTCTCCTTCTGATTGTTCTACCGCAGATTGAACTGCTGAGAATGTCTTTCGTTGGAAACGATTTTTACGGGGATTCCGGATTCACCCTTCGTAATTACGGTGCATTTTTTTCAGACCCGATCTATTGGCTCACATTTGTCCGTACTACCGGGTATGCACTTCTTGTTACTTTTATTGTTTTGATAATTGCCCTGCCGGTGGCTTTCTTTATCACCAAAGTGGCCAACCTGAAGGTAAGCGGCTTTCTGATGGTTCTACTGCTGGTACCCTTCTGGGTGAGTGAACTGGTAAGGGTTTACGGCTGGATGATTCTTTTGAGGGAAAGCGGCATTCTGAATCATTTTCTGGTTTCCCTCGGTATCCTCAAGCAACCTGTTGAGATGCTTTACAACGATATAACTATGGTTATGGGTCTTGTCTACACAACCATGCTGTTCATGATAGTCCCCATCATCGGAGTGATGGAGAACCTCGATGATTCCCTGATCGAGGCGGCTAACGACCTCGGGGCAAAGAAACTGACTATCTGGAAAACTATAATTATTCCCTATTGCATGCCCGGCATCCTCTCCGGGAGCATCATCGTTTTTATGCTGGTAATGGGTAGCTATCTGACGCCGAATCTTATGGGTGGAAAGAATTCATTATGGTTCACTGAGCAAATTTACAATCAGATGATCATCTACTTCAATTGGAATCAGGGTGCAGCCTTTGGTTTTCTGCTTCTTTTAATGTCGTCTCTTATTATCTGGGTTGCCATCAAGGTTACCGGTCAGGATTGGCGGAGGGTAATTAAATGATTAGAACTCTTCCGAATTCCCGAATTTATCTTTCAGGTTTCCGTCTCTTTATCCTGTTCTATTTTATTTTTCTATTTGCACCTCTTGTTGTGACAGTAGTGTTTGCATTTAACAATTCAATGTCTCCTGCTTTGCCGTGGAAAGGGTTTACTCTGGATTGGTTTTTTGCTGACGGACCGGATAAAATAGGAATTTTTCATGATGCGGCGAATCTCCGCAGTATCTGGATGTCCATTAAGGTAGCTCTCACAGTCGCGTTTTTTGCAACGGTAGTCGGTACTCTGGCATCTTTTCTTTTTGAGCAGGAGGACTTCCGTTTTAAAGCAGTTCTTTACTTTCTGATGATAGCACCTTTGGTTATTCCTGGTGTTATTCTGGGGATTTCCCTGCTGCTTTTCACAAACTCGGTTGGTTTATTTCTGGAAACTCATTTTGGAATTGACCTCCAGGTTCTAACGCCGGGTTTCTGGCTCATCGTGATGGGTCAATTTTCCTTTATCACTACAATTGTCACTCTTGTTATTGTTGCCAGGCTTCGTAAGTTCGACCGTACCCTGGAAGAGGCGGCACTGAATCTGGGGGCCAATCGGTTTGAGGTAATTTGGTATATCACATTAAGGTATCTGCGACCCTCGATTATCGGAGGCTTTGCCGTGGCCTTTCTGATGTCCTTTGAGAATTTCAACACGACAATATTCCTTGTGAGCTCAAGGGCGACTCTTCCGATTAATCTTTACCTGCAGGTTCGTGATGGCTCCACCCCGGTGATTAACGCAATTTCTTTTCTCTTGATTCTCGTTACCTCAACGTTTGCTTTAATCAATCTTGTAGCCGGCAGTCGAAAGGAAAAGGAGCAGTAATAACTTTTAGCCTCTGAGGATCGGAAATCTCAGGGACTCATCAGGCCTTTTAAAGCAGCTTTAACTTACTTTCGAAGGATAATAAATTTATTTTTCAGAAACGTATTGACGAAAAAACTGTGGGGGGGTAGATTCCTCCTCGCGCTTCGACGGCAACGTTGAAGAGGCAACTGACAGTCGGTTCCTAGCTAACCGGTATAAAGGTTCTTTAACAGAGCAATCAGTAACGTGAATCGGGACTGATTTTGGAATAGGGAAGGGA
>QNBK01000296.1 GCA_003644105.1 Spirochaetota bacterium
GGTGAAAAACCGGCTGAGGCCGCTGCCAGGGAGCTGCTTGAAGAAACAGGATATAAGGCGAAAGAACTCCGGGAGATAGGATCGGTGAGCCCCAACCCCGCTTTCATGACCAACCGGACTTACACTTATATCGCCAGAGGTCTAGAAAAAAAATCAGAGCAGAATCTGGATGAACATGAGATTCTCGATGTTCACACTGTGAAATACGATGATCTGAAGGGCAACCTGGGAATAAAGCCATACGATAATGCCATTACGCTTCAGGCATGGTTCTTTTACCTGCGGGAATCCGGGCGTCTTGGAGATAATTGAGATAATGGAGATAACAGCCGTCTGTGAATAATGAATCATTGAACAAAAATATAAGCTTTACCCTCGGGCAGGCGGATTCTGAAAAAGAGATTTCAGTAAATACCCGGCGTCTGGGCCTGGGGATTGATGCCGGTGGAACTTATACCGATGCGGTTGTCTTTGATTTTAAATCCGGCCGTGTTCTGGCAAAATCGAAAGCTCTTACAACAAAATGGAAATACTCCCGGGGTATTATGGCAGCGGTTGATTCTCTCCCTGAGGAGTATAAGGCATCCATCGACCAGATTTCCATTTCCACCACCCTGGTAACCAATGCCATTGTCGAGCTCAACCAGCGTCCGGTGGGCCTGCTGCTGATGCCCAACGGCAGTCAGCCTCCGGTAGATCTGAAATACCAGCCGATGCAGATTATCCATGGCCGCATAACCATAGGAGGGGAGATTACTGAAGAGATTGATGCAGAGGAGATTCGAAACGCTGTCTCCCATATGATTTCTCATTTTCATGTTGACGCCTTTGCCGTTTCGGGTTACGGGGGTTCGGTAAATCCGAAACTGGAACTTCAGGTGAAAAAAATTATCAGGGAAAAATCGGGCATGGAAGTTTGCTGCGGTCATGAACTCTCAGGAAGCCTGAACTTTTCAATCAGAGCTGTTACTGCGGTACTGAATGCCGGTGTAATGCCGATTATGGAGGAGTTTCTCAAAGAGATGGAATACTCCATGTCTCAGGCCGGTATTGAGGCTCCTCTTCTGGTTGTCCGGGGTGACGGTGGGGTGATGAGTGAAGCTTACGCCAGGGAATTTCCGGTACAAACGGCTCTTTCCGGTCCGGCGGCCAGCATGGCCGGTGCCATGTTTCTCACCGGATTGGAAGATGCCGCGGTTATCGATGTGGGAGGCACCACATCGGATATCGGTTTTCTGAACGGCGGCCGGGTATCTGTCTGTGAAAATGGTGCCCGGATAGGCGGGTGGGACACCCATGTTAAAGCTGTGGACATGCTCACTTCCGGTCTGGGGGGAGACAGTGAAATTATCTTTCAGCGTCAGGTCTGGATACTGGGCCCCAGGAGAATAGCTCCAGTTTCTCAACTCTTTGCAATGAACGATTCAAAACGGAGGCTTCTTGATTCCCTGGATTTTGCCAGGAGAAAAATCGGGGATTGGCCGGACTCTACTGTCCCTTTTCAGTTTCTTTACCGGACGGGGAAAACTCCTGATTTTGAGATGACATCCAGAGAACACGCTATTTACGATTCCCTTGAAGAAGGTCCCCTGATGATCGGTCAGCTGATGAAACGTCATGGAATCGGAACCTGGAAGATGGTTAAATCTGCCAGGTTGGAGAGTTCCTACTGTGTTCAGAGGGCCGGGCTCACTCCCACGGATCTGTTTCATTCTGAAGGTCTGCTTTCCCTCTGGGATAAAGAATTTGCTGAATCTTATCAGGCTTTAGTTGCCGATACTGCCGGTTTTTCTTCTGCTGACCTCGCCAGGCACATACGCTCCATGATTTCCAGAAGTCTTGGAACCGTGCTGTTGGAAAAGATGCTGGGAGGGGATATCGTTCAGGGAAGCGGTCTGGAGCACATCCTGAATCATGGTAACAGACTGATACAGCTGAATCCGGAAATTACCACTCCAGTTATCGGGCTGGGGGCCCCTGCCTCCCTGATGCTGGGTGATGCCGTCAGCAGGCTGAATGGAAAGCTTACCCTCTGTGAAAATGGCGATGTGGCCAATGCCGTGGGTGCGATTACCAGTAAAGTGACAGTCTCCTGTGAAGCCCGGGTAGCCGTCACCTATGCCGGAAGTTTCAGAATCCTTGGCATTGAAGGGGAAGAAGACCATTTTGAAACATTGGCTGAAGCCGAAAAGTGCTGTATTGCGGCATTGGCGAAACAGATCCGCAGCCGGGGGAGAAAAGCCGGAACCTCGGCTTCAGATGTTACTATAACAATAAAATCAGATGTGGCCTGCTCTACTGAAGGTTCAGAAGTGTTTATTCAGAGATTGTACCGGGCTGAAATATCAGGGACTCCGGATCTGGTTTAGAATCTTGTATGGTAAAATCCTAAAAAAGGCTTTTAAATTGTTTCGTGTTTTTCCCAATCATTACCGGTGGCTTTGGCTTTTACCAGACGGTAGTTGAGCCCCAGCATCATCAGTGAGAGAGCAAAGCAGCCGGCGATAACAGTCCATGGATGCCCACCCAGGGATATTCTCTTCCAGATGGGAATACTGACGGAAAGATTTACCGCCAGGGTAAGAAAGGGTGTCAGAGTGATGAAAAAAATCGGAGACCACTGGGTGAACCAGTTCTCCTTTTTCCGCATGATGGCCAAAGCCAGCAATCCGCCTGTCAACACGGATATCAGAAATTCCAGAGGGACAAACCAGAGAGAAACAGCCAGCATTGTGGACACCCCGCCGCCCCCTTTGAAAGTGTACCAGATGGGAAAAATATGCCCCAGAACCGCAGTGATTCCCATGAGGTATAAAACCCCGTAATCCAGAGCCCCTCCCTGGTTGAACAGCCATATTCTGGCGGGAAGTATTACAATAATCGCTTTCAGTGCATCCAGAACAAGAACCAGGATTCCCCAGCCCCGGCCTACGACTCTTCCCATATTGGAGGCACCGGGATTTTTATTTCCCAGAGTTCTGATGTCTTCCCCGCGGATTATTCTTGTAAAAATGATGGCAAAATTTACAGAGCCGAAAAGATAGGCGGTTGTAACGGCTACCGCTGCTTTAATAACAATCAATACTCTCTCCTATTCCAGGCTGATGATGAGTGCTGCACGATTCTGACCACCAAAATGATCATCCACATTTGCTTCAGGCAGGATTTTTTTAATATTATTAACGACATCCTCAAGAGCTCTCGGATCGAAACCGTCCCCTTGGTAAATGGCGGCATCGGTGATATCTTCAGTTTTCAGCTTCTCAAGGGCGGTAAATACGGCATCAGCCGCCGATGCGCCTACACCAAGGACATCCTTAGATCTGGTTACAAACCAGTCGCCAACCTTTAATTCAGTATCTCCGAACTTTGTATTCAAGACGCTCTGATAGACAAACAGTCCAATTGCATCATTAATAAATCCATTCATGGAATCAACATTATCACTTACCGTATCATCGGCGCTGAAACCATAACTTGCTGTAATCCCCTGAATAACTGTTTGAGTGGGTATGATGGAGAGTTTTTTCGTGGTGATATCCCTGACGGCCATAACCGAGGGAAGAATATTGGAGTTATTGGGCATCACGATAATGTGTTCTGAATCAATGGTGTTCAGAGCTTCGGATATTTCTTCCGGAGAGGGCAGAGTATCACCATAAATAAAGCAGTTGGAAACTCCCAGATCCTCATAAATACGTTCGAATCCTTCACCGGGTACAAATGCCAGAATAGAGACAGATCCACCACTGCTTGTTTCGGCTGAAACGAGTCTGGTCTGCTCCTGCATATCATCAACCTTGGTGTGTTCCAGCTCACCCAGTTTTTCCAGCCGCTGGAATACAGCCTGGGGTTCATTTGTATGGATGTGAATTTTCATCAGCTTATCTTCGTTCACCAGAGCGATACTGTTACCCATGCTCTTAAGCCATTCATCGAGGTTTGTATCCTGTTCA
>QNBK01000297.1 GCA_003644105.1 Spirochaetota bacterium
CTGAACGATGATGAATGGAAAGAGAAGGTTTATGCCCCGGATGCTGATCTGAGTGAATATCTACCGGCCTGGGCACCGGAGGTGTTTTAATCACTTCTGGATACCGGCTGTGGCTGACGGCAGCAATCACCTTTCTCCTGTTCTCTGTTTCACTTTCTTCCTGTCATAAGGAAGTTTCCGAGACCGCACAATCAGGAGAAACAGCATACTCCTTTGAGATTTACCCCACCGCTCTTTCCTTGTTTCCGGAGGAACTTCCTATTGAAAAAGCAGATATTCGGCAGGCTCAACCGGCGTCGTTGAACCGCCCTGTCGGCGGGACTGTCAGCCATCATCTTCTGGCGGCCGAGGGGATAGATCTATGGTTTCAAAGCCTGGCTGTTTACGGGAAAATCGACACCTTTATTATCATTTCTCCGGTGCATTGGGCCACCGGGGGCGCTGCCCTGAAAATCACAGATCTGCCCTGGGATGCAGGGTTTGGCATAGTTGAATGTGATACCGAGGCTGTAGAGTTCCTCTCCGAATCAGTACCATTGAATAAAGAGCGTGAGGCTTTTCATCTGGAGCATGGAATCGGCAGTCTGATTCCCTATATTGCCGCATATTTTCCCGGGAGCCGGGTTGTCCCGATTCTCCAGAGGGAGGAAACCCTGGATACGGACGGGTTGGGAGACTTGGCGGCAGCTATTGGAGAGCTTGTAGTCTCCAATCCCCGAACCCGGTATTTTCTTATGGTTTCAGCGGATTTCTCCCATCATGCCGGGATAGAAACAACAGGGGAAAGGGATTCCCGGACAGAATCAGTCCTGCCGACACTTTTACGGAAAAACCTGCCGTTGATGTATTCGGATAATCGGGGCGGTTTGCTTCTGCTTTCGGAGTTTCTTGGAGGCGTTGTACATGATTACCGTCTTATCGGACATACAAATTCCTATAAGATTTCCGGTATGGACAAAGAGGATATCACGAGTTATTTCTTTACTCTCTATTGGTAGTACAAAGGCGCTTCTGTCCATATAGTGGGCGCCCTGTAA
Organism: Spirochaetota bacterium; assembly: GCA_003644105.1. Lineage (GTDB taxonomy): Bacteria > Spirochaetota > Spirochaetia > DSM-2461 > DSM-2461 > UBA2779. The sequence goes on from QNBK01000297.1 coordinate 1,038, forward strand.
AGCTCTGCAGCAGGATTCCTCCATGCTCTCGGGGACAAACCCGCTTTGGCTGACAGCATGGTGAGAAACGCCTCACCGTCAAGGTTCCGTTGGACGGCAAGGGGGGCCTGGAGTATCGCCTGTCTGCCGTCAAGACGGATTAAAACAGTGTGAAATCCCGGTATGAAATCATCAGGATCCGACATCCTGACAAGTTCTCCGATTACTGCGATTTCCAAAGTGATTCCGGTTTCATCAGGGGAAAGCGGCGGATATCGGGAATCGGTAAAAGCGGCGTTACGGGATGCAGCGGAGAGCCATGGTTCGGGAGCATCCACACCTCTATAGAATGTGAAGCATCCCCGCTCTTCGTTTTCCTTTTTCAGGCGTACGAATACTCCAAGATTACTGTTGCCTGAGGGAATCAGTTCGTTTTCAACAGGTCTCGAAGAATTAAAACCTTCCAGAATTGATGAACGAGCCCCTTCCAGGAGCTCCTCCGGCAGGAGGAAACGACAGGCTGCCTGCTCAATCAGCTCGTTTTCCTCTTTGGGAACGCAGGCGGAAGTGAGGAGAATGAGTATAATTGCGGCCAGTTGTTTTCTTATCAGATTTGATATCACAACTTTTATATTATATAGCTTGAACGGCAGGGCGTCAGAGGTCATTATCCAGACATGAACCAGGCAGACATAAACAGCTTCGACTTTGAGAGCCGTATCAACCGCAGGGGAACCTCCTGCCATAAATGGGATTTTGACAAACGCCTCACCGGCCGGGAAGGCCTGCTCCCCTTCTGGGTGGCCGACATGGATTTCCGTGTGGCGCCGGTAATTGAAGAAGCCCTGGAAAAGCGGTTGGAGCACGGAATCTTCGGATACACAGCGAGGCCTGATTCCCTGGATGAAGCCCTGATCGGCTGGTTCTTCCGTCGTCATCGATGGAATATCAAGACCACTCAGATTCTTGAGACCCCGGGTATCGTTCCTTTTATTCATATGTTTTTGCAGGAGTTTACCAGTCCCGGGGACTCGGTGATTATTCAGGAACCGGTTTATTATCCCTTCAGAAAAGCGATTATGAACAACGGTAGAAATGCTGTGGTGAATCATCTGATCAGGGACGATAACGGCCTCTGGGCTATGGATCTGGACGGACTTTCCAGGCTCATCGATGAGTCCGGGGCGAAAACCCTGATTTTCTGCAGTCCTCATAATCCGGTGGGACGGGTATGGAGGGAACAGGAGCTTTTAAATCTTGCTGACCTCTGCCGCGCTAAAGCTGTGACTGTGGTGAGCGATGAGATTCATGCCGATCTTGTACACCCGGGATACCGTCACATCCCCTGGCTTTCCCTCCCGGAAGAGCGGCTGCCCCGGTCACTGGCCCTTGTTTCCGCTACAAAAACCTTCAATATCCCCGGGCTCACCACGGCCTTTGCCATCGTTCCCGATTCTGATTTCCGGCACAGCTGTCAGTCCATGCTCACCGCCCTCGGTTTGGGGGAGGGCAGCTCATCACCCCTTTCCTATGCCGCTGCCGAAGCCGCATGGCGGGAGGGTGAGCCCTGGCTGAACGCTCTGCTGGGACAGATAGGCAGAAACGATGCCCTGCTGAGGGAGCGGCTTACTGGCGAACTGCCGGGAGTTCTTCCCGGCGAACTGGAGGGCAGCTATCTGGAATGGCTGCACATGGACTATCCGGGAAACCTCTGGGAGAAGCTGCTTGATGAGGGTATCTGGCTCAGTAGAGGAATAGATTTCGGCCGGGGCGGAGAGACGTATATGAGAATGAACATCGCCTGTCCTTCCTCTCAGCTGGAGGAAGGGATTGATATGATGGTGAGGGCTCTCAGCGGCTTTCGAAGCCCTTGAGGGTTTCTTCGGCAATGTGATTCATCAGGGGCATGTCCCCTGTCCGGCTGGCTTCCAGCAGACGCCGGGTTTCGGTGTAATCCGGCTCAAGATTAAGAATCTGATCGAAGGAAAGCGGATTGTCTACGCGGTCCCGATTGTGGATTCTGGCAATCAGATAGGGGGAGAACTCAAGCCATGTATGAACGGCGACAGCCAGGGGGTAGATAACACTGTCTTCACTGCCCGGCAGAATGGCATTTCGGCCTTCCAGGAGTTGAGTTCCAAGGTTGTTTACAAAATCTCTTAAATCACTTTCCGTTACATCCTCTTCAAAACCAAGGCGGGCTTCGTACATACCCCGGGCCACCGGGAGAGAGAACCTTTCCAGATAGAGGATAACACTTGCCAGTTCGTCTTTCTCGAAGCTGTCAAGGATGTAGCTGTCATAAGGACTTAAGAGGAAACCTGAGGGGAGAAGGCGGTCGCGGATCAGCCGGGCCTCCACATTGTACATATCCAGCCTCATAAAGAGCCTTTCCATGGTATCACTTAGAGATTCTCCCCAGGACGGAGGGTCCTGGAAAAAATTTGATGCATCCTGAAATGCTCCAGTAAGAATCACAAATGCTGTCGAAGGGGTAACAGACCAGATATCAAGCAGGTTGGTTGTTACGATAATATGGGTAATGTTTTTACCCGGCTCGGCGAAAAAACGGGCTCCCTGAAGCAGGCTGTCGGAAACCGGATCCACAGTGAATCTCAGAAAGCCCTTATTGATGGCCTGAGAGCAGATATACCAGGCATGTCCGGCAGTATCCTCCACATCCGAATCAAGAGGAACGGACATGAGTTTCTGATACCCTTCGAGTACCTGAACTATTTTCTGATCGTAGTTTGTCTCTGATTCCCGGGCGGAAAGAGAGATGCTGAGAATAAGAACTATGGAAATAAAGAAAAGACTGCGGATGACAGATTTCAGTCGAAGCATGGGTTCCTCCGGAGGGCTCATCATAACGCGTCATTGTTGGGGCGTCAGCCCCCGGGATAATGACAATATGGAAAGGTTTTATCAAGC
>QNBK01000298.1 GCA_003644105.1 Spirochaetota bacterium
ACTGCTATCTCATTGGCGGCATTCATTACAGCAGGCATGGTGCCTTTTTGTCTGCAGGCTTCAAATGCAAACTCAAGTGAAGGAAACTTTTTTGTGTCAGGTTTTTCAAAAGTGAGGGAGTGAATATCTGTGAAGGAAGGAAAATCCATTTGAAGCTCAAGCCTGTCTGGTTCTGACAGTGCATAGGAGATGGCTGCCTTCATATCAGGCTGACCCATTTGTGCTATAATACTGCCGTCTTTATACCCCACCATGGAGTGCACAATGCTCTGGGGATGAATCAACACTTGAATATTTTCATGTTTCACATCAAAAAGATGAACTGCTTCAATAATTTCAAGACCTTTATTCATCATGGTTGCTGAATCTATGGTGATTTTATGCCCCATATTCCAGGTTGGATGTTTTAAAGCATCCTTCAAGCTTAAACCTTTCTTAGCTGTGTTCTCAATAACTTGGCTCTTCATAACTTCAGTGAAATACTTCTTTGGGTTTGCTAGGGATTTCATCCAGTCCCCTTCAAAGTTTAAACCTATGATGAATAGTGCTGTCAGGCCTGTGCCGATGCCTATTTTTGCCAACTGGTTGCATAGGAGCCATGCGAATGGTTCAGGTTTGCTTTCTATTAGTTTTATTGCTGCGATTATTCCTGTCCAGAAAAGTGCTGTGGCAATGAAGTACTGTGCGAAGCCTCTAATCCATGTTTTTTTATCTTTAAATGATCTAAAGGTATCTTTAGCCATATCACCTGCAATCCTAAGCCTTCTACAATGATAGTCGATTTTAACACAGAGTCTAGCAAACTCCTCAACAAACTCCTCCCGTTGCTCTTCCCTTATGTTGTTTAGTTTTTCGCCCAATGCGATTTTTACTTCTTCTTTTAGTTTTTCGAATTCCTGTCTTCCAAATTCTCCTTCTTCGCTTCTTTTAATTAATTTTTCAACTAGGTTTGTTCTGCTGCCGAAGACTTCTTGAAGTAGGATTCTTGAAGGCTCATATCTTACAAGCATTCTGCTTACTTTGTCTGGGCTCATTACCTTGTCTTTCCCCTCTATACCTCTAATCTTTGCTATGTCTTTTGCTTCTTTTTTAGCTTCTTCTTCAACAGTTCTCCAGAACTCTCTAAGCGTCATTTTCCTGCTTACGACTTCTTGGTAGATTTCTATTTTTTCGCTTGCTCTGTGGCCTATTAACCATGCTACGTCTAGGGCATTATTATCTGTGAGCATTCTGCTGATCAGATTCTTACAGAGGGGTTTGGGCTCTGTATTCCCGTCAATTTTGCTATTTAATGCATCGTCGATGGACTTGAAGCCGCATATTTGCAAGAAGATAGCTTTAGCTTTATCGTTACGTTCTAGGTACTGTAGTGTGGCTTTTACTCCTCTTCCACTTTCTGCTTCGCTTGCTAACTTGTCTCTTATTTCTACGAGTTCGGCTACAGATATCCATTCTTCTTTCCCATTTATTTCGAATGTTGTTCCTTCTTTCTTTGGGTCGTATCCACAGAGTATGGTTTCAAGTTTGTATTGTTGTACTCTAGCGTAGAAGAAGTTTAAGGCGGCTTGAAAACGTTTTCGTGGGGTTTTTGCTTCCTTGTACATTTTAACGCTATCGCCAAGATAATCTCTACAGCTGTTATGAAGTTTTATTATTTCTGCAAGTTTTGCTTGGTCTTTAAATCCTCTGGCTCCGTACTTCAGTATCTCATCGCTTAGATATATTAAGCCTTTTCCTCCCAGCTTAAACGGGTCTATACCAACTCTGATTACAGCGTCACCACATTTGTGTTCACCTAATTTTGCGTAGTAGTAGTGTGCGCTTGAAAGTTTGGCACCTTTATCGGTTTTTGCGTCAATAAATTTACAGATGTTTTCGTAGTAGTTAATTATAGTGTTTCGTTTTTCATTGCTTAGTGGCTTCATTCTATCATTTATTATATTTATGCAGAGGTTCTTTATGTCACCTTGACCCATTTTTCCGCTTCTTTTCTTCTCTGCTATCTTTTCCACGAGATCCCCGTCCAGTAGTTCAGCTAAAGTACGAATATCTTGATTTTTTGCTTTTCTTAGACCTTCTTCTCCCCCTAATAGGTGTTTTATTTGTTCCTCTGTTACTGGTATTCCTAGTAACAATAGTTCTTTCTCGTCCTTAGTTTTAACTTCTATTTCCTTAACTTCTGCGTTCTTATCGCCGAATCTTAAACTTTCTCTTATGCTATTGATTATCTCATTATAGCTTTGTGGACGCATTTGTCTGTCTTTGCTGAATCCTTCTTCCTCAATATGTTTATTTATTGTTTTTTCAGCCCAGTCTGCAATGATAACTTCGTATGCTGGTGTTACTATCATTTTTTCTGGGTTGTTTGGATCTAAGTTGAAGATGAGTATGCATCGCCTTGTTATTCCTAGTGGTTCAATATCTATGTACTCACCTTTTGCAACCTTATATTTTAGTGTTCCATCGTCTGTAAGCACTATTCTTCCCTTGTCTACCCATGCAAGTTTTTTTGTTCCATCTTCAAGCTTCATGATACATAGGTGTCTTTCAACTATGATTTCTTCGTCGATCGGGTTTTCTCCACAAATTTTCTTCCAAGTTAAGTATAGTCTTGCGTTGTCCGCTATTTCCCTAGTACCTTCAGGTAAATAATGTGTGCCACCGCAGAATCCGCATGTGGTTTTCGATGCTGCCCAGCGTACCACACTTATATCCCTTAGTAAATTGAAGTCGTTAAGTCTTACATCGTACCATTTATCTCCTTCAGTAATTTTATTTTCTTCTCTCCCCGACCTCTGTCTTGCTAGTTCTGCCATTAACAACATTTTCCCAAGTCTTTCATAGAATACTTGGCTAAACATTAGGTCTATGAGTATTTTTCTGCAATACTTTAAAGAATCTGTGAACATTTGTGCCAAGTTTATTATCGTGTTTATCAGAGGTCTCATGAGGTCTCCAAATATTCCCGCAAAGCTTCCAAGGGGATTATTTCTGTCCTCGGCCGCCTCTTTCAATGCTTTCACGTCTATTCCTATGAGTGTTAGGAGCCACTCAGCCATATTGTACTCCTTTTTCGTCTCTAGATCGATAACTTTTCTTTCGAAAACCTTTATTCTGTATACGTTGACATTCTCCTTCACGGTTTCCTTAACTGTCTCGTAAACAGTTTTTGTCACCGTTTTTGTCACTGTTTCTGTAACTTTTACCCAGTAGGTTACTGTTTCCCTAACTGTCTCCCAAATCGTTTTCCAAAAAATTTTCCACCGTATTTTTGGAACCCAAACGTAATACACGTGTCTTACAGTTACCCAGTGCCATGGAACCCAGTATCTATAAGTTACTACTCTACGCTCCCTAACCCATTTTACGAGCTTTCTCCAAACCCTAATCCTCTTGGCAACCCTCTTATATACAGTTTTTGTTCTTCTAACCCATTTGCTACGAACCTCTGTAACAGCTTCAGTAACTTGCTTTGCAACCTTTTTAACGACCTCGTGGACCTCAACACGATACAAAACAATGCCATTGCCATCAATCATCGGTATCAAGGCGATAGAAAGCTTACTCAAAATTATTTGAAGCTTGTGCACAACGTATGGCAGGTCACATGGATTACTCATTATCTCAGCTACATCTACGAGCAAACTGGCGAGGCTACCATCAACGGTAATCTTATCCAAGAACTCCGCAAGGGTCAACTGCTCAAAATCGAATACGATGTTTGAATCGCTCCAAGAATTTTCGCTCTCATCTCCATCACTCCCACCGAGCTTGACAGAATCGCTACCAGCAGGCTTTACGGAAACCTTAATCGATGCTAAGGGAGCTAAGCATGCCTTTAAACGAGAAAGTCTGTTTAGAGTCTTCTTTGGGTTTTCTGCGGGTTTCACAGCGGGGCTTTCACTGCTCGAATTTGAATTTAGTTCTTGGTTGTTTGG
>QNBK01000299.1 GCA_003644105.1 Spirochaetota bacterium
AGAGTATAAACCTGGTTAACCAGGATAAGGCCCCAGAGATTGTTGATCAGCTTTACCTTTGTAAACAGTGTATACAGCGGGATCGACAGAACCATCGGCGGGAGAATCTTAACCACAAGTACCCAGATAAGAAATATGATATTGATTTTGAATGGGAACTTATAACGAACCAGTGCATATGAGGCAAAAAAGGCCAAAACCAGTGAAAACAATGTGGATGTGAATGCCACAAAAAGACTGTTGACAAGATTCCTGAAGAAACCGCCGGTAATGACTCCGGCGAAGTTCATCAGCGTAATCTTTCGGGGGAAAAATGTGGGTATGGGCGAAATATTTTCCAGGGGTGTCTTAAGTGCGGTGATAAGTATCCAATAGAGTGGAAAAAGGACAACCACGAGAACCAGGATCATAAGAACCCAGAAAAAGAAACCTTTACGAGACATTACCGAACCGACCATCAGTTTTCCTCTTTCATGATGCCCTTGATATAAAACACGGCGATTAAGGAAATGATTACAAGAGCATAGAGAGCCGACGCGCTGGCGCGTCCCAGGTTGAAATAGGAAAACCCCTCCCGGTATATATAGTAGGAGATTGTTTCCGTTGAGTTTCCCGGACCGCCCTGAGTAAGGGCGTATACCTTTCCGAAAATTCGAAAGGTATCGATAGTCCTGAGCATAACGACGAGGAGAATCTGATTACTCAGGATCGGGAGAGTGATTAAAAAGAGATTCCGATAGTATCCAGCACCATCGATGCTGGATGCCTCGAACACTTCTTTGGGAATAGAGCTCAATCCTGCCTGCATCACGAGAAATGCAAATGGAGTCCACTGCCAGATATCCACGAGAATAATCGATAAAAGGGCTTTGTTCTGATCGATAAGCCATCCGATGGGTTTCAGTCCAAGTGTCCTGAGGATGTAATTGAACAGACCGATATCGTAATGGTACAGAACCTTCCACACGGCACATATCACCATTGTCGAAACCATCATGGGGAAAATGACGGTAATCATTATAGGTCGCTTTCCCGGGAATTCTCCATAAAACATCAGTGCAAGGAGTATCCCTAAAAGAACCTCACTGATAGTGGCGACAGTCGCGAAGAGAATAGTATTCAGTAAGGCGGACTGAAAAACAGTATCCTTACCTATGGTTAAAAAATTCCTGATGCCGATGAATGCGCGCTCATCCGACAAATAGTTGTACTTGAAGAATGCAAGTATGATTGTATTGAGCACAGGATATACAGTTAGAAAAAGTACTACCACAATGGCTGGCAGAAATATCAGTGTAAAAAATGTTGTTCTGCTGTTAGTCTTCAATGTTCTCATTTCTATTGATCATCCGGTGGAATTGTCCCCACCCCGGCGGGATGGGGACCGTAAATTCTAAAATCTGCTAAGCCCCTTATTATTCGACAATTTCACCGATCTTGGCATTCACTTCTTCCAGAGCTTCCCGGGCGCTCATCTCGCCGATTAGAGCGAGCTGAAGATAGGTACCGAGAGCTTCTTCAATTTCCTTCCACTTATTGGTTCTGGGGCGGGGTACACCATTCCGGAGTCCGTCCAGTTGAGCGGGATACCATGCATACTTCTCCACTAGAGAGGAAATCCCATGAACACTGGTACGGGTTGGAGGGATACCGGTGGCATCAGCCATCTGTGCCTGCATCTCGGCACTGGTAAGGAACTGCAGGAAGTCAAAAGCTGCTGCTTTCTTTTGCGAGGCTTCAGGGATACCGGCAAGCCAGACACCAATCATCGGAGAGGATTTCTCGACTTGAGCCGGATGTTTGGTTACGATGACTTTACCCACCACCGCCGATTCCTCAGGATTGTCCAGATTCTTGATCCAACCGGGCCACACTTCAATCGCCATAGCGCCCTTACCGGAATATAAGGCATCTTTCACCTGGGCGGATTGGTACATGGACACTCCTTCAGGGGCGTATTGAGCTAATTCAAGGAAGAATTCCAGTGCCGCAAGAGCTTCGGGACTGTCCATAGCAGGCCGTTCGTCAACAAGGATGCTGCCTCCAAAAGCCCAGAACAGCGGCAGGAATCCGGTAACGATGGGATTCCCCTTGGAACCTCTGAACAAAACAGGGAAAATATCGGGCTCGTTGGCTGACAGGGTTTCGGCCGCAGCCAAGACTTTATCCCATGTGTCGGGAGCACCCAGTCCGTACTTATCAAGGAGATCCTTTCTATAAGCGAAGAGCTCTACGTTTCCCACGAGGGGCAGAGCGTACAGGGTTCCATCATCGCTGTATGGGTAACGGCCCAGCTTGGTTAACGTAGGAATGAAATCAGAGTCCAGGGAGATACTCCGTTCGTCATACATGGCACCGAGATCGGCCAGCCAGCCGGCCTTTTGAATCTGAGTGACATTGGGATCGTCGATAAGTACGAGATCGTATGTGCCCACACCGCTCTTCATGTCGATTACCGATTTCTCAAAGAGACTGCTGCCTGACAGCTTCAATATCTCAAATGAAACATCGGGATTGAGTTTGGAATACTCATCTGCAGCTAGCTGCATGGCATCGCCGTAGGCGCCGTCGCGGCCGGCTATAGTCAGAGTTATTGAGCCACCCTCTTCCGGGGCACCGGTGGCAAAAACCGATAAGGGGAACGCCAATAAAACGACAATCAGAATCATCATGGTTTTATTCATAAGAAACCTCCTGAATTTCCATGGATTATAGGCTACGAAGTGTGCCTGGACAAATTTCAGATTCTATTGCTTAGCAGATAAATAAAGATCGGTAGTAATTTTCACTTACTAAGTGTAAATTGCTAACTAAACATACTATGGTAGAAATAAAGTCATCGGCAAAAAAAAGATTGAAACAGCAGGACCTCGTGATGATTATTTTCCGGCTTTTCGCAGATGAGTATGAAAACAGTAACGCAAAATCAATATGGGACATCAAGCTTCCAATCGACCAGATAAAAACGATCCTCAAGGAACGCCATAATGTCTCCTATCGCAGCAATCTCTGGATCTACACTCAATTAAAACGCTACGAAGAAGATTCGGGTGTGAGATTGTTCAAAAAGGAGCAGAAGGGGAAAAACAATCAGTCCTTCAACCTCTCGATTTATGACAGCATGCTGACCTTCACACAGAAGCAGCATCTATATGTTACCGGGAAGATCAAGATCGCCAACGGTGTGAATGATAAAATCCGAAACAGCCTGATTAATCGTCCCCTGGATCAGCCCTTGACGATAATGCTGGGGGCAGGGAGCTCAATTTATCATGTGGCGGACATTCTGGCCGAACATTCCCGGACATTCCTGCATCAATTCAGGATATATACACATAATCTGGGAGTGATACAACGTCTGCTGGCTCCGGATGTCGATACAACCAAGTTCGAACTCTACACGCCCAGCGGTAGAATAGATCCTGTAACATATTGCGTCGTTTCCCAGGACTCGGATTTTTATGAAACCGTGCCTTTTGATTTTATCATCCAGGGAACCAGCGTCGTGCATAATGGAAACCTCTATATCGAATCCGGCACTGAAACCAATATAAAAGAAGCGATTCTTCACCATTGCAGGGGAGAAAAAATCCTGATTCTCACGAAACATGAGTGCAAGGATCAACCGCTATCCAGCCATACCTATGGTAAAATTTCCGACTATGATTTTCTTATTGTTCCACGTTTTCAGAAGAATAAAGCTCATAAAAAAAACTACGAAGAAGAGTTCGAGCAATACAGAGAAAATTTTACGCCGATCATTATGAATTGGAATTATGAAATTCTGGCTGCGAAACGTTAGAATCTCAATAATCTTACACAATCCATGGATTGAATTGACATGAAAGTTAAACCGGAATGACTCAGAGATAAGATCAACCACCATCGGCTGAAGGAAAGAAAGGGCATCCCCTGATGATACAGTAT
>QNBK01000300.1 GCA_003644105.1 Spirochaetota bacterium
AAAGCTGGAGTCCCCGGAAGATTTCCTGAAATACCGGGACTCCTCCCTGAAATGGTCCCGGAGGAAACGCCTGATTGTCGAGGAGTACCATTCCAACCGGGAAATCACCATATCCGGCTGGGTGTACAAGGGGAAAACTCTTATCTGGGCGGTTACCGACAGGGTAACCCGGGATTTTCCCCCGCATATCGGGCTTTGTCTGGCCCACCGCTACCCTTCAGCCTACGCGGCATCCCGGCAAAAAGAAGTCGCCGGGATTACCCGGAACTGCGTTAAAGCTCTGGGCATTGAAAACGGACCGATTTATTTCCAGTTTCTCATCACAGATTCCGGAATACTGGTGAACGAGACTGCCGGAAGGCTGGGCGGGGCGTATGAGGATACATCCCTGCCCCCGGTGTGCGGAAATAACCCCGTTGAAGTACTCATCGGCGGGGCCCTTTCCGGGAGTGCCGACCCGATGGATGCCCGATACCGGGCAGCCCGGACTGCCGGGGCTTTTGCCGTCCCCCTGATGTTCTGCAAGGAGGGTAGAGTTTCCGATTTTGCCGGAGTGAAACAGATTCAGAACTTCCCGGGTGTAACATCTTTCTCATATCTGCTGAAAAAGGGGACCGCCATAGGCCCCCCCAGGAATTCAGTTCAGCGGGCGGCGTACCTTGTAATCCACGGGGAAGGGACTGTGGAGGTCAATCGAATTCTGAAAAAGACCTGGCACCGGATAAATATCACCGATACAACGGGTCGTCAATTACTCCGCAACACGCTAGGCTATGCATTGAATCCCATGCTGGAGCAAACTGTTGAAACTGATTAAAAAACTGGTAATCTGTATAATCATCAGCCCACTCATGATTTTTTTCTTCACATCCTGCACAGAAGATAAACGAACCGTAACCCTGGCGGAACAGTACGGCCTGGCCTACGCACCGGTAAGCGCCGCCAGGCTCAAGGGCTGGTTCAAAGAGGAAGTGCCCGAAACCGAGTTCAAGTGGCAGACTGCAGGTAACGCTGCAACGGTAAGGGAATCCATTCTTGCAGGGAAACTTGACGGTGGATTCATGGGCATACCACCCTACCTGATCGGGAAAGACCGAGGTATGAAGTGGACCGCCGCTGCCGCCGTCGCCCGGGCGGAACTGGGACTGGTGACGGTCCAACCGGGAGTGGATACCCTTGGGGATATACCCGAAAACATGAGAATCGCCCTGCCTCAACCCGGAAGCATTCAGCACATACTTCTGGCCATGGCGGCTGATCGGGAACTGGGGGATGCCGGGATTTTTGATAACCGTCTTATCACCTTAAGCCATCCCGACGGTTTAACGGCACTGATGGCGGGAACTGAAGTAAAGGCCCATTTCACCTCCCCTCCTTACCTGCAGAAGGAATTGATGATACCCGGAGCCCGGCTCATCCTCGACGGTAATGAGGCCTTCGGTGGAGAGTTCACCTTTATCATTGCGGTGTTCTCCGATGATTTTATCAAATCCCATCCAGAGGAGCTGGCGGGTGTACGGCGGGCCATTCAAAGAGGGGCCGATTGGCTGAACGAAAATCCCGATGAGGCCGCTGCTTTTCTTGCCGATTATTACCGGATGGAGGAATCGGAGCTAAGCAGAATCTTTCACTCGGCCGCATTATCCTATGGCGGGGATATTCTGGGTATGGAGGATTTTCAGGATTTCATGCTGAAGAGGGGCTATCTGAAGAACGGACTGCAGGATGAAGAACTCATTCTCCCCTGATACAGAAGGGAACTCTTACCGGCATCGCCACCATCGCTGGCTCTGGCTGGCGGGTCTGCTGGTATTATGGGAGCTTATTCGCCGAATTTCCGGGGTGAATCCCCTGTTGATGCCCCCTTTGGGAGATATTCTTATGGAGCTGGTTCACGGGATATTCAAGGGGATGCTTGTCCGGCGGTGGCTGTTGTCCATGGCTCTGGTTTGCGGGGGACTGGCTGCAGGGACGGTTCTGGCCATGATTCTGGTTGTTATTTCGAGTACCGGCCGGGGGGCTTCATCCTTTTTATCCCTTATTTCTTCCCTGATGCATCCGCTGCCCGGTCTGGCTCTGCTGCCTCTGGTGATTCTCTGGTTCGGCACCGGAACCCCTGCGGTTCTGTTTATCATCATTCACGCCGTACTCTGGCCCATCTTTGTAAATCTGGAATCGGGTGTTCGCTCTCTGGCCCCGGCCTGGACCGGTTATGCCAGGATACTCAAGCTGGGCCGATGGGAAACTTTTATCCGGATCTCACTTCCCGGGTCTTTTCCCCACCTGATATCCGGGATTCGAACCGGCTGGGCCCGCTCCTGGCGGGCTTTTATTGCCGCTGAAATGGTATTCGGTGCCGTTGGCATCCTGGGCGGACTGGGATGGCAGCTCTTTGAAAGCCGGGTGATGATGGATACCCCGGCATTGTACTCCGCACTGCTGGTTGTGATGCTCACCGGAATGGCCATGGAGGAAATCATCCTTGCAAGATGGGAGAACCGGGTGAGGCGGAAATGGGGGGAGCCGGGTGATACGGGGATGGCTGCTGAATGAGCAATAGATCGGTATATCCAGGCCCCGCGGCCCTGGAAATGAAGGACATCACCCGGCGATGGCCCGGGGGAGAGCCTGTATTCTCAAACCTCTATTTATCGATTCCCCGGGGAAGTATCTGCTGTCTGCTGGGTCCTTCGGGCTGCGGGAAATCCACCCTCCTCCGCTGTGCTGCATCTCTGGATACGATGGAAACCGGAGAAACCCTTGTCAGCGGGGAGGCTGTAAGCACACCATCCCCGGAGCGGCAGTTGATACTGCAGGATGACAGGCAGCTTTTCCCCTGGCTGAATATCTCTGAGAATATCTTGTTTCCAGTCCGCCGGAGTACCGCTGGAAGTGCGGAAGGACTGCTTGAGATGGTGGGTCTGGCCGATTCCGGCAGTCTCTACCCATCCCAGCTCTCCGGGGGTATGAAACAACGGGCGGTACTGGCCAGATCCCTGGCCGCTGAGCCGGAAATTCTGCTTCTGGATGAACCCTTCGGGGCTCTGGACAGCGAAATCCGTAAACGTCTTCATAGAGTTCTACTGGATATCCACCGAAAAAGGAAACTGACAATACTTCTGGTAACTCACGACGTAAACGAGGCCCTGATTCTGGCGGATACCATTATCTATATGGACTCATCGGGAAAGCTGAGTCAGCCTGAAGTTAATCCTCTGGGTGATGAACGGAATATGGAGAACCCTCAGTTTTTCCAGGCGACCATGAAGATGCGGAAGAGGTATGGATTGCTGATCGGATAACCGTCTGATTGACGAACTCGATTAATTGGCCTAAACCTAACAAAAAAGGTTGTTCCGGAGATGGCACTATATGAAATTCAGACATAAATCAGCCCTCATGATGTTCATACTCGGAAGCTTTGTAATACTGCTTCTTACCGTCACGTATTACTTCTTCAGTCGAAACTCGGCCATTGAGCATGCACAAAATACTGACATAAATCTGGCCAAAGACTCGGCCCACGAAATAAACCAGCTGCTTATGGAGAAAGGCCGGGTGGCCGTTACAATTACGACCGCGCCGGTTCTCACGAGCGCGCTGATGGCGAGTAACTCTGAACTTGCAAATCTTGATGATGCAGAGAGACACGAACGGATAGATGAACTGAATGCACAGTGGATGGCAGCCGGGAGCGTGGCCGATCCCGTAGTTCGCAGCGCGCTGGAGAATCCGGCCGCGGACTACCTCCGGGCACAACAGGCGGCCATCCCCGGTGAATACGGCGAACTGTTCGTGACAGACCGATACGGTGTACTGGTGGCAGCGACAGAAAAACTCACAACACTTGCCCACGCCCACAAGTACTGGTGGCAGGCGGGCTACAATGAGGGCGAAGGAAGAATCTTCTTTGATG
>QNBK01000301.1 GCA_003644105.1 Spirochaetota bacterium
TCTTCCAGCGCTGTAAAATGTTCCTTCGAAGCTCCGCAGACAGGACAGATCCAATCCTCGGTAAGTTTTCCCCAGGGCGTTCCTGCGGTAATATCGGAGTCAGGATCGCCCTCTGAAGGATCGTAGATATAACCGCAGACATCACATACGTAAGAGCTCATCAGGTTATTCCTCCCGAATCATGGACCGGGGATCTAAAAGACGGTCCACTTCCTTATCGGGAAGTATTCCGGCCTGTTTAACAACTTCTCTTACCGTTTTACCTGACTCAAATGCGGTATGAGCCAATTCGGCAGCTCTGTCGTAACCGATTTTCAGGGCCAGGGGGGTAACCAGGGCCAGAGACTGTTCAATCCAGGCTGCCGAGCGTTTCCGGTCTGTTTTGATACCAGCGACGCAGCGCTCTCCCAGAGCTCTGGCCCCGGCACCGAGAACTTCCATTGCCCGGAGTGAACTCCAGGCGATGAGGGGATGCATCATGTTCAGCTGAAGAGGGCTGTTGGTACCCCCGATACTCACCGACAGGGCCATACCCCGGGCAAAAGCGGCGGCCTGAATCATCATTTCCGGCATCACCGGATTCACCTTACCCGGCATGATGGAACTTCCAGGCTGAAGGGCCGGTAGAGAGATTTCCCCCAGGCCGGCACGGGGTCCTGAGGAGAGAAGGCGGAGGTCATCTGCAATCTTTCCCAGAGAAACCGCCAGAGTATTTACCGCACCCATCAGTTCCACCTGGGCATCCCGGCAGGCAATTGCTTCAAACCGGCTGGCTGCAGCGGTAAAGGGGATTCCTGTTGTTTCTGCGATAAAAGAAATCGCAGCCTCGGCAAACCCCTCGGGGCAGTTCAGACCAGAACCGACAGCGGTACCTCCCAGGGCCAGTTCCTCGAGACTGGTAAAGGTAAGAGTAATGCGTCTGATTCCTTTATGAACCTGTTCTCTGAAGGCTCCGAACTCCTGACCCAGAGTCATGGGAACCGCATCCTGAAGATGGGTGCGCCCCAGCTTGATTACATCGGCGAACTCTTTTTCTTTTTCGGCCAGAGTAGATTCAAGTATCTTCAAGTCCTCGATAAGAACAGCGGCGGCAAGCCGGTTGGAGATATGGAGAGCTGTGGGTATCACATCATTGGAAGACTGACCCTTATTTACATGGTCGTTGGGATGTACCGGTTTCCGGCTGCCTTTTTCCCCGCCCAGGGCGACGTTGGCACGGTTGGCCAGCACCTCGTTCATGTTCATGTTGGAACTGGTTCCGCTGCCGGTCTGAAAAACATCCACCGGAAACTCATCTCCCAGTCCACCGGCGATAATCTCATCCGCCGCCGCCGTAATGGCATCGGCCAGATCACTTTCCAATCCCCCGAGCTTTTTATTTGTTTCGGCTGCGGCTTTTTTTACCAGTGCCAGCGCTTTGATAAAGGACGGGGGCATGGTAAACGGGGAAACGCCGAAGTTTTCCACTGCCCTCTGGGTCTGGGCGCCGTACCAGGAGTCCTCCGGCAGGGATACCTCTCCCATGGAATCTGATTCAGTTCGGTTTCTCATTTTCTCTCCTCAAGGACAGGCCATGGGAGTTCCACATCTCCGGTGTAAAGTGCCTTGGGCCTGAAAATACGGTTATCCGAGCGCTGCTCCAGGATGTGAGCCAGCCAGCCTGAAGCCCGGGCCACGGCGAATATCGGGGTGAACAGATTTGATGGAATACCCAGTTGACTGTAAACCGCACCGGAGAAGAAATCCACATTGGGATAGATGGGCTTGCCTTTTTTTTCCATCTTTTCACGGAATACTTTTTCCACTTCTTTGAGTACCTTCAAATCACTGGATTCTCCTGATTTTTCAGAGAGTCTGCCCAGGAATCCCTCCATAATCACGGCCCGGGGATCCTCAGCTTTATAAACTCTGTGTCCCATCCCCATCACTTTCCGTTTTTCAGCGAGGGCCTTTTCCACCCAGGGTCCGGCATTATCCTCATCCCCGATGTCGTTTACCATGGCCATCACTTTCTCGTTGGCTCCGCCGTGGAGACTGCCGAAGAGACTGCCGATGGCCGCAGATATGGAGCAGTAGCATGTGGAGAGGGTGGATGCCACCACCCTGGCGGTGAATGTTGAGGCATTAAAGGAATGCTCGGCATGGAGGATAAGGCATTTGTCCATAATTTCAGCATCATCTTTATCCGGTTCTACGCCTTTGAGCTGCCAGAGAAAGTTGGCCCCGTGGGAAAGATCGTCCCTGGGGGGGACATAATCCAACCCGTTCCTGAAGCGGTGGAATGCCGCTACAACCGGGGGAATCTGGGCAATCTGGTGCAGAGTCTGACGACAGTTGCAGGTAGGGGAATGTTCAATTTTGTGATCGATGTACCCTGAGAGAAAGTTTATCGTTGACTGGAGAAGCTCCATGGGATGAGAGTCCCTTGGAAAGCTCTTAATCATCTGAAGAATGGGCTCTTTGAGTTCCCGGCTCTTCCGCATTCTGATGCTGAAATCCTTCAGCTCTGACACTGTGGGCAGTTCCCCGTAAAGCAGCAGATAAGTAACTTCCTCGAATGTGGCATTGGCGGCAAGATCTTTGATTCTGTATCCGAAGTAGTAGAGCCTTCCCTGTTCACCGTCAACTTTACATATCCGGCTTTCACCGGCGATAACGCCTTCCAGGCCTTTTGCGTATTTTGTATCCGACATTTTTTTACTCCTTTTGAGTCTTCAGGCTCGATGGAGGGGCCGGCCTGAAAGAACCAGAGCCGCCTCTTTTGTGATTTCTGAAAGGGTTGGATGACCATGAATGGTAAGGGCGATGTCTTCAGCACATCCCCCCATGGCCATCACGCTCACCGCCTCGGCGATCAGTTCCGATGCTCCCCGGCCGAGAATAACCGCACCTAACAGTTTCTCATCCCCGGGGCTGCTCAACAGTTTTACAAAGCCTTCCCCGGCTTCAGCGGCCAGAGCACGGGCGTTGGCCCCGTAGGAAAACTGACCCTTGATATAGTCCATTCCCGAAGCTTTCAGACTTTCCTCACTTTCCCCGGCCCAGGCCAGTTCCGGTTCGGTGTAGACGATGCCCGGAACCGGTCCGCACCAGGGGGGATGGGCTTCACCGGCGAACAGGGCGGCCAGGGCCAGAGCCTCTTCCTCGGCCTTGTGGGCCAGCATCGGGTTTCCAACAAGATCGCCGATGGCGAAAAGTCCCGGGACGCTGGTGGTATAATTCTCATCCACCTTCAGAAATCGTCCATCCGCCGTTCTTTCGGGATTGATTCCCGCCCCCAGCGCCGAATTGATATTCGCCCGGCGGCCCACAGCCACCAGTACTTTTTCAACATCGAGGTTTTCAAGTTCGCCCTGTTCTTTCTGCCCTTGTTTCTTCCCTGATTTCCGAATCGACAGACTGATTTTCCGGGAACTCACCTTGGCACTCTCCACCGTAGCGCCGGTTAAAATGCCAAGGCCCTGTTTTTTCAGGGACGAGGCCAGAGTCCGGGCCGCCGCCGCATCAGCACCGGGGATAACCTGCTTCATGGCTTCAATCACCGTAACTTCAGCCCCCAGGCGGCTCCACACGCTGCCCAGCTCCAACCCCACCGCCCCGGCGCCGATAACAGCCAGACTTTTTGGAACCTTCGTTAATGAAAGAGCATCGGTGGAATTGAGGACTCGCTTCCCGTCGAAGGGCAGATGGGTGAGCTCTGATGGCAGAGAACCTGTTGCCAGGACTATCTTCGGAGCCTTGAGCTCCCGTGAAGCCCCCACCTTAACCATATCGGGACCGCACACCGTACCTTTCCCCTTAATCACCTCCACCTGCCGGGCTTTCATCAGGGAGGCTATCCCTCCGGTGAGCTTTGCCACCACGGCGGATTTGCGGTTCATCATGGCCTTAACATCAAGATTCAA
>QNBK01000302.1 GCA_003644105.1 Spirochaetota bacterium
GCAGGAATGCTTCCTGTTCCAAAAATCCCGGGCTGTCTGCGGCCGGCGATAATTCCACGTGTTACATCCCGGGCAGAGCGGGAGTCGACAACACTGTGGTACTGCCTGCTTGAAACTGCACTTCCATGATGAAAGCTTCCGAAAGATGCCCAGTAGGTCATATCATCCCGTTCCGCTCCGTAGCTGTATGGAACACCGCTCATTGCGGCAAGATGCCCATCACCAGTAGCATCAATTGCAAAGGAGGCAGGCACTACTCTGATACCCTCTTCATTTAGCAGAACAACACCGGTAACATGGCTGTCTGTATGATGTTGTTCTACAAAGGTACCTACACACAATGTACCGGTACTAACTTCAACTCCCTCCGCAGTACAAAGGTCCCGCAACACAAAGGGCATCGGTAACTGTGATTGAAGCACAGCTGTCTTGAGCTGCCGATAATATCTGCTGAAATATGGAGTCCACCGGCCAAACCAATACTTTGCTACACCGCCTATCGTGTTAGTTCCGCCAAGGTCCATATATTTTTCAATCAGGATAGTTGATACTCCCAACCCGGCAGCTTTAATTGCCGCCGGAACACCGGATGTTCCACCTCCCACAACGACTAACTCTACCTTTCCGGCCTCAGGCAGCGGCGGAGCTGCAATCTCTGACACCGATACTCCTGGTTCCGTAAACTGGAAATCGGAAACCATAAGCCTGACTGGTAATTCGGAAATCATGGCCTTTGATGTTATTCCATCAGGTACAAGCCAAACCACCGAAGCACTTTCCGCATTCACC
The DNA here is from genome assembly GCA_003644105.1 of Spirochaetota bacterium. Lineage (GTDB taxonomy): Bacteria > Spirochaetota > Spirochaetia > DSM-2461 > DSM-2461 > UBA2779. The sequence goes on from QNBK01000302.1 coordinate 790, forward strand.
GCAGCAGTAGAGTCAGCCAGGTATGCCATAACCTGTTCAAAAACACCGTCTACCGGCGAGATAGAAATAAGCCCGTCAATGGGAGAGGTGGTCTTAATCTGCATATTGTGTTCAAGAGATATAGACGCGACACGTTCAAGTCGTCGACCTAACTTCTCTGCCGACTCTGCCATCTTTTCAGCGGCGTAATCGCGCCGGCCCTGTCTGGATAAACGAAGATCAGGAGGGCAGGTATCTAACTTAACACTTGTCTTCACACAATCCTCTGCCATAATATCATCGGCCCTTTCCTTCAAGTCCGGATTATTATACAAGTTGTTTTTTACCGGAGCTAGTACCCCTGTTAAACTCCACTCTTTTGGCAATCCGGGTTTTATTCCGTTCATTGCTGCAACAAGTTTCCCGTTATCAGAGGCATCTACCACCACAGCCGCCGGTACTGAGGCAAGCCCATATGCCCCGCCGAGAACCAGGCCGGTACATTTTCCATCGAATGCCAGCAATCCGGTCGGCATTACCTCATAGAGTAACTGAACACCTGTATCCAGCAGGTAATTTTCTGTTTTTATAGATAAACTCATTAGATTGAGTCTGCCGGGATAGCCTGATTCTGCAAAAACAGTGCGTAAAAGTTCAGGAAGTTCATTTATGGTTTTATGTGAAATTGTGAATTGAAGGGCCTGCACATAATCGCTCGGCAATGATGAACCAGCATCAGTGAGCAAAACCCGGACACCTGCTTCAGCAAGCATCCGGGCAAGAATAATAGAATCGAGCCGTGCTCCGACAATTATTACGTCGAAGCACGGAAATTGCAGCATTTTCATTTACTGTTTTAACCTTAACGGCTTTTATACCAGTTATTGTAGGCTGCAGTTAACTCATCACCGCCTAATGCTTTCCACTCAGCAACAAAATCATCATAATCTGACAGTGCATCTTTATCAATTACCATTCTCATTAGGTTTTCATCAATAAAAACCTTCAATGTATTACCAAATTCCTCAATTTCCGGTAAATTCGGTGCAAAATCGGTTATCTGTTGATACGCGTAGGAGCTATACGAGTTGAGATCATCAAACATTGAACCCATAGGCTCTACCTTATGAGCTCTGGCAGCAAAAAGAGGAGCATAAACCTGAGCTGCATTTGCAGGATAGAACCATCGGCCTTTATTAAGTTCATTAAATGCCGGTAATATTGGATAATATGCACCGTCAACAATCTTATGATGTACACCTTCCTCACCCAGAATTAGTTTTGTATAATTAGCCGGATCAAGAAATGCATTAGCATATTTTACAACCTCTTCCACCTTGGAAGAAGATTTCGGTACAAAATGAAAAAACTTCAGTCCGCCCTGCCGCTCAATCCTTTGCTTACCATCAGGATCTTTAAAAGGCGGAATAAAAACGATCTCTGCATCAGAATTTTCTGCCTGGACTGCTTTCACACCATTTTGCCACCACACAGCAGAATAAGCAACACCAGCGACACCGGAGCCAATAGGTTTATCCAGATCTGATGGTTTTTTTGCAGGAAAATCTGCATCCAGAAGCCCTTCCTGGTAGAGTTTATTTAAAAAGCTTATATACTCTTTTGATTCGGGTAATTCCAACCCGCTGATAAGACGTCCATCGCGCTCTACAAAATCAGCCGGGCTGCGTCCGATACCAAAGGCTTGTGTTAAACCATTAATTCCCAGATCCAAAATTCTGGCTCCCCCAGCAGTAAAAGGTATCACCCGGTCTGCTCCGACTCCACCGGGATCTTTACTCTTGAATGCAACAAGTACATCGTAGAATTCATCAACAGTAGCCGGCATTTCAAGACCAAGGTTTTCAAGCCAGTCCTTACGGATATGAAGTCCAAAATCAAGGATTCCTTCGACCTCCGTCGGAAGAGCATAGATTCTGCCGTTTGAGGAGACCATGTCCCAGACTTCCTGAGGGATAAATTTTGTAAGGTACTCTCCATGCTCCTTAACTGCATCGGTCAAATCATGGACTGCATCATTGGCGATAAAGTTTGCAAGAAGATCCCGGTTACTACTCATGATCATATCATACTCCTGACCAGAGCTGACAATAAGATTCAATTTACTGTCATCATTACCCATTTCAGGAATGATATTAACTCCAAGCATCTCTTTAATCCGGATACGTGTTGGATCCTCAAGGGGATCAAATTTGTCCTGAAAACTCAGGAACTTTATGTCGACAATCCCAGTATCATCGACACTTGTACTATCTTTGGTGCCCCCTGCAAACACAAAGCCGCTGAGAAGAAGCACCATTAATAGCGTTAGAATGAAACGTAGTTTTTGAATCATTAAGATTCCTCCTTAAATATAGATAATATTTTAAAATCAGCCCTTAACAGAACCAATAGTAATACCTTTAATAAAAAACCGCTGTACAAATGGATAAACAACTAATATGGGAATTACTGCCAGTACTACAGTAGCATTGATTACTGTCTGTACATCAATTCCAAGTAAACTCTCATTAGAAAGGGAAAAGCTTCCTGTCGGATCACGGGCTTCAAAAATAACCGTTCGTAAATAGAGTTGAATAGGCATAAGTGACGGCCTGGTAATGTAAAATCTTGCATTAAAGTAATCATTCCAATAGAAGACGGCATAGAACAATGTAATAGTAGCCAACACCGGCATGGCAATAGGAATAATAATACGGAAAAGTATTGTAAGATAGCTAGCACCATCAATTTTAGCCGATTCTTCAATCTCGTCGGGAATGGACTCCATAAAACTCTTAACTACAAGGAAATTAAAAACAATAACAACCTGAGGCAGGATAAGTGCCCAAATTGTATTAAGCAAACCAAGATTTCGAACAAGGAGGTAATTGGGGATAATACCAACATCAAACAGCATTGTGGCCACAAAAAGAATAGTTACAAGTTTACGTCCTGGTAGCTTTCGTTTTGATAAAGGATACGCAACACTAACTGCAATTAAAACACCTGTTAGAGTACCGATAACAGTTATAGAAACTGAAACAATAAAAGATTGATAGAACTGGGAATTTCCCAGAACATATCGATAAGCAAGTAAAGTAATCCCTTTGGGAAGAAACATAACAGAACCGGAAGCA
>QNBK01000303.1 GCA_003644105.1 Spirochaetota bacterium
CCGGCCGAAAGAGCTTCTGCAACTGTTTTCACCAGCATTGTCTCACTTCCCCAGGACAGTGCCGGCTTCCAGCTTTTCATGCGGCTGGATAAGCCGCCTGCGGCAACAATACAGTCAGGCATGGTTTTCAAAAAGATTATCCTTTTTCGTTAGAAATAAATCATTATTCCCACTATATTATCTTTATACATGACTCTTGATGACACCCGTGAATATTTCGACGAGAATGATAAATTTCTTCTCACAACTCATGAATCACCTGACGGCGACGGTCTGGGAGCTGAATATGCACTCTGCTCAGCTCTGCTGGATATCGGAAAAGAAGTTCGAATTCTCAATTCTGATCCTCCTGCCCATAAGTATAATTTCTTTGACCGGAAAAAACTGATTAAAACCGTGAATATTGATGCTGAATACCCTGAAGACCTCGGTAACTGGAGTCTTATCGTTCTGGACACGGAACCCACCAATATCGGCTCCATGGTAGATACGGTTCTAACCGGATGCCGTGAAGTGGTTGTTCTGGATCACCACAGCCCGAAAAAAACCATTGAATACAGGAACTGGCTGGTTCCCAATGCATCCTCAACCTGTGAAATGATTTTCAGGATACTGGAAGCTATGAGAGTCGGTTTTAAAAAGGATGTGGCAGTGGCCCTTTACACCGGTATCGTCTACGACACCGGATCGTTTATCTATCCGAAAACTCAAGCTCGAACATTTCGGATAGCCGAGACACTTGTATCCAGCGGTGCCATCCCCAATGATATATATTCAAATCTCTACGAGAGTAAATCCAAAGGTGCTTTGATGCTGGCTTCTCTGGTAACCAGTACCATGATGCTGTACGAAGAAGACCGGGTTGCCGTTCAAATTATGCCGAGGGACACCCTGATTGCATCAGGAGCCGACTACGACGAAAGCCAGGAAATTGTAAATTTTCCCCTCCAATGCGGGAAAGTCCGTGTATCCATCTTTTTCAAAGAAAACGAACATGGGGTGAAACGATGCTCTATGCGGTCAAAAGGAGAAGTGGATTGCGCTGCAATCTCACATCTTTTTGATGGTGGAGGGCATAAAACTGCCTCTGGATTCGGATTTGAGAAACCATTTATGAAAATTCAGGAAGAAGTCCTTGAAGCGATACGGCCGTACTTCACATAATCGGGCATGAAATTATCCAGAAGCTATAAGCTCTTTTCCGTCATACTTGTTACTCTGACACTTCTATTCGCCTGCTCCCGTCAACAATCAAACGGCGAATCAATAAACGGAGGGGTTCTCACGCCCCATTCAGGGATAGAATCTGAAGATAAAACCAATATTGGAGACAGCCATTCGGAAAAAAATGATACTGTACTTCCTTTGGTGAACCCCGGGGAGAATTATAATATTCTGGCAATGCTGGATGGGAATCTGGATCTGGAACAGTCAGATGAACAGGTACTCGTAGCACTCCCTCTGGATAAAATCAATTCGTCTCTCGTTCTGATGATAGCATCCACAAATCCTATCAGAAACCAGTACGACATCGTCTGGACTGCCCCTTTGAGTACCAGAACTCTGACGGGAATCACTTTGCATTCTGATGATTTAACAGGAAATGGACGGAGCGATATCATCATTACCGGTTTTGATGAGAAGGGCCAACATGTTACCGATATTTATGCGGTCCCCAGGAAAGGTGAAATCGATGATTTCAAGAGAGTCTTCAGTCTTAGAGTGAAAGGTAATATTGATATCATTACATCCGATAGAACTCCGGGTTATTACAGCGGCCTGAGTGCTGGCGACCCTTACCCGATTATCGTTCAGAAAAAAGATCCGAATTCTGAAAACAGTATGGATCTTATAGAAACCGAGTGGGATTGGAATTCAGGATTGTTTGCCTATAAACAGGGAACATCAAAAAGTGTGAAAGGGGAAACCATTCAGGAAGAACGAATTGCACAGGTTTATGCTGGAGATGTTTCAGTGTATGAAGAGTTTCTCCGCGGTGCCTGGTACCGGGAAACGGGTAACGGGTCATTTCTGGATATGCTGTATTTCGACCAGGATACCCGGGAAATTCTGTTCTACAACGGATCGATTGAAGAGGTTTTCACCTGGGGAGTCAGCCACCGCACAACAGCAAAACGACTTTACACCCGGGTAAGCAACGCCATCATACCCAGTATGTATGATACGGTCTCAGTCAGTGCTGAGTCCTACGACCGTATCGAGCTCTGGCGGGCTGCTACCAACTGGAATGGAACGTACCGCAGGCTCAGTCCGGCCCTGCAGCTGATTTTGGACTCAGAGTCTTCGTTAGAGCCGATACTGTCACCGATAAAGCTCACCGGTGTGTGGCAGAGTTCTGATGGAGCTGACCTTATTTTTGACATGCCGGGAATAAAATGGACTGAAAATGGTAAAACAAGAATGGGAACAGCTTCACTGTTTTCTCTTGGTAATAAAATGGTCCTCCAGATTCAATTTATGAAGAAAAACGGGGCTTTGGAAGAAACAACAAACTGGCTTGCCGATTATGAAGAAGATAAAGATCCCACACGTATCATACGGTCGCTTTCTCTGACACCGGCACAACTCAGAGTCGATCAGATAAGGGAAACCGGAGCGGTAACAAGGCGTTTTGAGCAGATAGAAGTACTGACAGCATCAGAACAATGATTCATACCCGGCGGCAATAAGCCGGGAAACGACATCTCCCGAAGGGTCGTTCACAAAAACCCGCCATATCTTACCATTCTGTTCAATCCAGGAAACAAAATTGTCATTCTCAAGACGGAGCCTCAAATCTGAAGCTGTATCTCTACTGCCGAAGGCTCCTACCTGTACCGATTTTCCCGCAGAACTTACAGGGTGAAAAATATAGGATGAGGGTGATTTCCATTCGAGTATTTTAGAATCGGTAATATAACTGACCAGAGAGGATGGAAAATCTTTATGCAGTTTATCTTCAGAATACCGTAAGACTTGATAATCATCGGTAAGCAAGGCAATTTCGTGCAGGGCAAACCACAGAAGAGGAGATTTTACCGGTGTATTTTTATTGATATAGCGGTTTAACTCATCAATGGCGTTCAAAACAGAATCAGAACTACCTCCACCGTATGCCAGGCTCACCGCAGCCAGTGCTGCCGCATTGTCCCTGAGGACAGGTTTCCGGGTCTTTTCAGCCAAAATCAGAGCCTCAACCCGAACATCTGTATACTCCCCCATGGTAAACCTGAGACTCAAAGAATCATACATCCACAAATCAGCATCCGGTCCACCGAAAGATGCTGCCCTTTGAAAATAAGTTGCGGCTATACCGGGTAGTCCCAAAGAAGATGCCAGCCCAGCCATTTTTACAAGAACCTCCGGGGTATCAACAGCCACCAGTCCCGGCAGGTAATATTCCAGAGTCTCAAGGGTATCAGAGGATTTTTCATGGATAGAAGCAGTATGAAGCAGAACATCGGGGAACCGGGAATCATCCGAATTATCATCAAGCCAATTTTTGTATACATCCAGGGCCTGTGAGACATCTCCAGAACGTTCCAGCTTCATGGCATCATCAAGTTCATCCGCAAACGCCGCTGTACAGGTAAATAGGAGACTGAGAAGCAGAAAAAGTTGGAATCCTCGTCTCATAAGTTTCAGGACGGATCGACTTCCTCTGATTCCTCAGCAGTCTCGTCAACAGCATCTTTCGAATCTTCATCCGACTCTTTCTTCCGTTTTTTACGTGAACCAAGAACACGTACACTCTTCTTTTCTTTATCCGCTGCAGGTTCTGAATCTGTTTGAACCTTTTTTTCTGATGACCTTTTTTTTAACTTCCAGCTCAGGAGAAACGGTACCACAGAGAGAACTCCGATGAGATACATAACAAAAAAACTGA
>QNBK01000304.1 GCA_003644105.1 Spirochaetota bacterium
AACACAAACACTTGCGTGTCTCTTTCTTCCCTTCCCTATTCCAAAATCAGTCCCGATTCACGTTACTGATTGCTCTGTTAAAGAACCTTTATACCGGTTAGCTAGGAACCGACTGTCAGTTGCACCCCTTTCGAAGTGCTCAAAGAAAATACGTCATGCCCCGAAAAATGTCAATACGCAATAAGAGGAAAAACTATTCCGACATGAACTTCTTATGAATATCTGTTTTCAGGTAGGAACGGAAGTAGTCTGCAAAGGAAATAATCGATGCCAGTGCCGCAACGATAAAAAGGATTCTACTCAACTGCTCTGATTTCCCCAGCCATTGGGAATCAGGGCTCCAGGCACGCAGAGTAAGAGCGATAAGACCACCCACCCCGCTGATAAAATAGAGAAGGGACTTGAGTTTCCCGCCTTTATTGGCGGCCATGGCAACCCCTTCCCGGGCCAGAAGCATGCGGATAAACATTATACCCAGTTCCCGCCACAGAATTATTACCAGGGTCCATACCGGCATCAGGCCGGAACCCATAAAGAATGTAAAGTATGTAACTCTCAAAAAAACGTCGGAAAAGGGATCCATCAGCTTCCCGATATCGCTTACCTGCCCCCGGCTTCTGGCAAAATGACCGTCCAGAATATCGGTAATCTCACTGAGCATAAACAACACCCACAACAGGAGAGTTCCCAGACGTGGAAAATATCCGAGGTGAATAGGGATGTACCAGGCAAGAAATACAAGGGGAGCAGAAAACAATCTGCTGATTGTCAGCTTATTGGGCAATGTCATGCCCCACTATAGGCAGTGGGGGGTAAACAGGTCAAGAAAGCCTAAAAGCCGTAAACCCCTGCATATTTACCGTTCAGGTAGTCAAGAAAATACACCGAATCGAGGGATTCACCCGTAACCCGGCGGCAGAGGTCACCTGGAGAGTAAACCCGGCCATGAACATGGATATTCTCTCGGAGCCAGTTAAGAATCGTGTCGGCCCGATCAGACCCCAGAAGAGTGGAGATCGGACCCAGATCCTTCTCCATCGCCCTGGTGAATTGAGCGGCATAAAGATTGCCCAGGGCGTAAGTGGGAAAATAACCGAAAAGACCCACCGACCAGTGGACATCCTGCAGACATCCATCGGCATCGTTGGGCGGAGTAATTCCCAGAAGATCCCGGTAGGCATCATTCCAGGCCCCAGGGAGGTCGACAACCTTCAAATCCCCGGAAATCAGGGCCTGTTCCAGGCGAAAACGGATAATGATGTGAAAGGAATACGTTACCTCATCGGCTTCCACCCGGATGAGACTGGGCTGAACAGAATTAACCGCCCGGTAAAAAGAGCGGACATCAACATCCGGGAGATTTTCAGGGAAAAGGTTCTTGAAATCATCAAACCAACGATCCCAGAATGCCATGGAACGGCCCACAGTATTCTCCCAGAATCGTGACTGGGACTCATGAATCCCAAGGCTCGTGCCGTCGGCCAGCAGGGTATTCCGCAGATTCCGGCCTATTCCCTGCTCGTACAAACCATGTCCGGCTTCATGAATATTGCTGAAAAGCCCGGAAAGCACAAGTTTCTCGTCGTAGCGAGTGGTTACCCGGACATCATCGGGCCCCAGGGTGGTGGTAAAGGGATGTGCGCTTAAATCCAGCCGTCCCCGGTGGGTATCATACCCCATAAAATTCTGGATTTTCTGCCCGAAGGCATCCTGACGGGTGATATCGTAGGGCTTTTCAAGAAAACCTGTCTCAGGAGCACTTCCTGAGCGGATTTTATCCATCAAGGCCCTTAAACCCTCGGCAAGTCCATCGAATACAGTACTGATTTCACCGGCAGAGGCACCGGGTTCATACTCATCCAGAAGGGTATCATAGGCATCTGCTTCCGAATCATCGGAAATGGCTGCGGCGTACTCCTTCTCCAATCCGATTATCCTTTCAAGGTTGGGAGCAAAGGCGGAGAAATTATCGGACTTTCTGGCACCGGCCCAGGCTGCCTGAGCCAGAGAAGTTTCCCTCGCAAGATTTTCAACAAGATCCCTGGGGACTCTGGTCTGCTTCTTCCATCTTTTATAGCTTTCCCTCAGAAAAGCCGCATCTGTATCGCCAAGCCCCCGGGGTGCCAGGTTGCCCTCATACCCAAGTTCTGCAAACAGCTCTCCCCATTTTTCATCGACAATTTTTTCATGATGCAGACCCACCACCATGGCCGATTGCATGGCCCGCTCATTAACGGCACCGGCAGGCATGTAGGTTTCCTGATCCCACTCCAGAAGAGCGGCGATGTGCCCCAGGCGCGTTACCGTTGCGTCCAGATTTTTTAGTTGATTGATGATTTTTTCTGCCTTTTCCATATTTGGATGACCTCCTGTCGGGCTCTCTATTCAGCCCTCACCCGCCCCAATCCGTCTATACGGATTCGTTCCTCGGAGACTACCCCCGAATAGACAATGTTACCCATACCTTCAAGGGAGCCGTCAAGTACACCACCGTTCATCTGAAGCCTGATATCTCCGGCACCGTTCAAATCCACACGAGCATCAACAGCCAGCACAGCGCTTAAAGCCGCTCAGCTTCATTATTGTTGAAACTTCATCACCTGAAGGAGCCCACTCAACAGAGGATTCAGCTGGGGAATTATTCAGGGTTTTACCAATAGCTATTCTCCCCAGACCCGTCACTATCAAAACCACTAAAACTATCACACCGACAAGAATCAGCATGGCTATCTGACTTCTTTTCATACTCCGGCCTCCATGCTGAAACTTTCATAGATGGACACCAGCTCTTTAACATCCATACCCATTTTTCTCATCATTCTGAACATCCGGGGAAGTTCCTCCCCGATAAATTGTTTTTTCATTTCTTTCATAATTCCCTCACGTGCCTTTTCGGCTACGAAGTATCCGATACCCCGATGATTCTCAATAATTTCATTTTCCAGCAAAGTCTGATAACTCCGGGTAACGGTATTGGGATTCACCCCCAGAGTAACAGCCATCTCACGAACCGATGGTATGCGGTCTCCGGTGGTCCATTCACCTCCGGCAATCCTCTCCTTCACCTGATCGGCTATCTGCTGATAGATTCCTTTCGGCTGATTAAACTCCATCGCTGCTCTGGGTCTCCTTAACCCTCAGCCAGGCGATTACCCAGCAAAACGGGGCAATAAGGCCGTATAAAAAGACTTTTCCGATAACCTGAATAGTGTTCATCAATGACGGAAATTGTGATTCCATCAAATTGCTCATATCAAAATGCATTACTCCCGGAGTGAAAAACCCTTCAAAGTAGGATGTAAAAAATAAACGGAAGATAACGGCGCTCAGGATGCCGATGGCAATGGACAGCAGGATAAGAGTAAGAACCGTTTTTATGAAATGAGCCTTTTTAAACCAGGCAGCTCCAAGAAAGAATACCGACTGCAGTATAACGACATATCCCAAGGTTTTGAAAATCATCCCCTGAAAGGGATTCAGAGGTGAAAACTTCGTATGAAAAACGATTACAGTAACAGCCTCGGAAAAAATCGAAGCCAGGCTGAGCATCACAATAATATACAGAGGAGTCGCTACGGATACAGAAAGCAATCTTACCAGTGTTTTCTCGACCGAAGAGGCCGGAAGCATCAGGTATGTCTCATTCCGTGTTTTATCGTGAAGAGATGTGAATGCCATGCTGGCACTGATGCTACCCCAAATTATCAGCGTATTTGAAAGATACGATGTATAATCCATGGAGCTTTGTCCGTTAAAAAGAGCGCCGATAATAACCAGAAGAAACATAACTCCGGCAACAGCCCCGGATGCAACAGCGATTCCCCTCCACCCACTCAAGAAATCTCTCCGTGCCAGATAACCCAGACGTTTGATATCAAGAATCTG
>QNBK01000305.1 GCA_003644105.1 Spirochaetota bacterium
AGGTTCCTCAACGGGATTTTTTATATTCGCTTTCATGCGGTCGGAACCGACAATCCCTTCAATAAAAGCCGGGCTGGGGTATTCGGCCATGAGAGAGAAAAATACCGCGGTATTCCTCTCAGGCAGTATCCACATAATGGAATGAAAACCCGGATAGTCGCCTCCGTGTCCATACCCTCTTACTCCGGCCCAGTCATCGGTCATAAATATCATGCCGTACCCTTGAGCTTCCGGATTATTGGAGGGCGCCTGGCCGCAACTTCTTCAGCAGAAAGAGGATATGCAACTTTTTTGTCATTACTGAGATGAAAAGTTATATTCCCGAAACCGGCGGTATGGGTTATCAACTCTTTCAGTGTAATATCCTTACCATCCACCTGGGGAAGAGTGTCTCTTTTCAAATACTTATTGGCAGGATCGTCCAGAGAGTCAACCAAACCACGGTCCATTAACTGGGCTAAAGACGTAGCTGTGAAGGTTTTAGTAATCGACCCGATCATAAACCTGGTTTTAACCGGATCTATTTCCGTCTTCGCTGCATAATCCGCATATCCATAGCCCCTGGAAAAAATAACATCACTATCTCTGACAACGGTAAGTACCGCACCGGAAAGCCGTTTTTCATCCAATGACTGACTGAATAAATCATCAGCCCATGCTTTAACTGTATCACTGTTGATATCAACCTGGGCTATTGCCGGATAAGCTGCGATTATCAGCACTAACACAATGATAGACCTGATAGAATTCTTCACTATCAATCTCCTTTAAGAATTAATAGTGTCAGTTTGCTCTTAAATTGAGAGAGTAATCGTCCGGACTTACTTACCCGAACGATATTGACTGGGCGTTTTGCCTGTTATTTCGCGAAATACCGTATTAAATGTTGATTTTGATCGGAAGCCGCTGTCCATTGCTATTCTCAGAATCGACTCCGAGGCTCTATCAGGGTCTGAAAGAGTCTTCTTTACATCTTCAATACGAAAACGGTTCACAAACTGATAAAAGTTTTCATGCTGATGAAGATTGAGAACCATAGAAATGGTATTGCTGGAATAACCTGTCGAACATGCCAGATCGCTGAGCCTCAATTCTTCATTTCGGTAAGATTCATTTGAAGCCATATATTCGGTAATATTCTCCAGAAGATAAACAATCGACCCTATCAGCAGCATCCGAAACCAGAGAAAATCCACCCGCTCGGGGTTAGAAACAAAATTCATCGCTTTTCTGTTAAAACGCCGCAGCTCAATAAGCATTCCAACCTGATATGCGGCAATGTACGGATATATCAGAGAGCCCAATATATTAAAGAGAACCTGCTGGTTTCTTCCACGAAATACAAATCCTATGAGCATGAAGAGAGCAAAGGGTATGAAATGTTTGTAAAGTTTTACCGACAAAGGCCTTCCGGTCAGGTTAATGACATAAATCCAGAGAAGAGGGCCGAACAGATAAATCAAGGCATTAAATGCCGACAGATACCATGGATTGATATAGAACTCCGGAAGGCTGAGAAAAGCAGCCGGAATCAGGCGGATGGAAATTATAAGAGCCAGAGCCGAGAGTGCAACATGTCCCTTATTATGCCACCCCATACTTATAAACGAGATAAAAAGAAACATACCCTGAATTACTCCAAGCTGTGCCAGAAACTGCCGGGATATCATAAGTTAAGGTTCACTGCTCCCCGATATAATCCTCAAGTGTTTGTCGAGCCTGGGTTTCGGCATTAACAGCTGTCTTCAATTCATCATTAATCCCCTGCAGTTCATCCTCCTGGCCGTTCAGTATCTCCACATACCGCCTGTAAAGCTCAGATCCGCTTTCCAGAGCCTGGATATTGTCCCGGATTCTATCCTGATCGTGATAAATAACGGCAATCCGGGTTTCAAGCTTCCGGCGCTCAGATACCCTGGCTGCCAATGCGGAACGCAGCTCACGGATTCGTTCCAGGGTTTTCCGGGTTTCGTTGTTGATTACCCTCCGGGAAAGATAGTAGACAATCTGATCGTCTCTGATTGTATTCAGGGTGAATTTCCTGCTCTGAACATACTCTTCAACAACCGGGAGAGATACACTCTTCCCTGCTTCAACATCTATTTCAAAACGCCAGCTGTTCTGAGTCTCAGAAGAGGGTTGATTCTCCCCTTCGATGCTCCAACCAGGTTTTTTAGGATGGATAATAAGATAATGGGCATCCTTATCTCCCAATCGATTTATCGCATACTCAGTTGTCGATACAAGACGGACTGTGGATTCAAGTGATCCTTCAATAATTTTTAATTCTGTAATTTCTTCCGGGTCAGAGAAAGAGTGCAGAATAACATTACTCTCCAGATCTACAGCATAACTCAATAAGCGTTCTTCCCCCTCGGACATGGAGGGCAGGCGGATATCACCCCCGTATACGGAACCCTCGAACAGTGTTGCGGGGCCTGCAGGGAGTTGGAGATCCGTATTGTTGGTTATCCTGACACCCTTTAACGGGAAGCCTTCCAGAACGCTGCTGTCGTAAATAGAAAGACGCTCTGCGGGTATCGATGTTCCTATTATAGGCAACATAGCCGCTTCCCGGCGGGGCACAGAAACAGGTCTTGTAATGTTGTAGAGGGATTCACCATCAGACTGAGCAGCCGTTGTTACTCCCCGGAACAGATTCAGGGACTTATCAATGTCTGCTTCGAAGTAGGATTCCTCCTCCCATGATAACTGGCTCTTATCCATGGAACCTGGTGCTGCAGCCAGAACCCTGTCTCTATCATACAGCTGAGGTGCCGCAGCGCTGCCGTACTCCTGAAGAACTCTGGGACGGGGGACATAAATCGGAGAGTAGAGGTCAATAACAAAGGATATCGGCTGCCCGGAAGCCAGAGCCAGGGAAATATCATTCCAGTCGTTCTCACCGGTATTTTCCACCATAGCCCAGCCCTGAAGCTGCGCCGTACCGTCATCCTCAAGTACCAGCCGGTAACTGGTTTTCCACACCGGTACTTCCCGAATGTAGGACACACTCACCCGGCGTTCTCCTTCTCCACTGAAACGCAATGTTAGAATTTTCTTATCTTCCTGCCGATTCGCGGCAATCACTCCCAGAGCGGAATCCAAATCTGCCTGAACCACAGGATCGAGAAATTGCAGCGTTCTGATATCGGTCAGATCCACCTGCCGGAGTCCTTCGACGTTTATCAGATTGATAACCGGTACCTGAATTGTCACACCTTCTGATACTGCAGCACGGTATTCAATGCCGACGATAGTACCATCCACTGAAGCTGTACCCTCTATGTGTACCTCTTCACCCCGGGCCCGTTCCAGCAGTTGTGCCAGAGGAGGGTTATCGGCGATGTTCAGCGAGAAGCTCCCCAGAATTCTACTCATGGGGTCTTTTGAGGGGTAAGTTACCGCTTCAACAAATCCTCCATCATAATCCTGAAGAACCAGGCTTTTAAGAAGATCGTCCATATCATCAGCATCAAAAACAAGAGTAATCTCGACATCACCCCTCACTAAACCTTCATGCAGAAAATGACCGACGCCGGAACTGAACAGGGTTACCCCGGAAACCGGTAGTGATTCATCACCCGATAAGCTGACAGACTGAGAGTTTCCCCGTGCAGATACTGCCATGAGATTAACGAGAATGAGCATCAGGGTAATGAGTCGCTGTATATTCATGGATTCCTCCATCGTTTAAGAGTATAAGGCAACATTTATCGACAGGCTCATTTGGGAACAAGGATTCCCAGATTGATACTTAGACCGCTCCGCGTCTGGGGATATTGGAATGGGTATCCTTTCCCGTCCTGGTTTTGCCTCCGCCCTGATGAATATCACGCTTCTGCTTCTTACTTTTTAAGGCATTATCGGCTGATTCATC
>QNBK01000306.1 GCA_003644105.1 Spirochaetota bacterium
CATTTTGGGTGAAGACCGATAGTACAGAGGAATAAGAGGCATCTCAGCCATCAGTACATCCTCAGCATCCCTCATCAGTTTCATAGCCTTAAGAGGATCTGTTTCACTCTGAGCCTGTTTAACAAGTTCATCGTACTTCGAACTTCCCCAACCGGAATTGTTCCCCACACCGTCGCTGAGTCTCAAGGGGAAGAATGTCATGGGATGCATGTAGTCGGCACCCCAGCCCATAGCACCCACATCGTAGTTCAGAGCCTGAATGTTCTCATAGAAAACCGCCCACTC
The DNA here is from genome assembly GCA_003644105.1 of Spirochaetota bacterium. Classification (GTDB taxonomy): domain Bacteria; phylum Spirochaetota; class Spirochaetia; order DSM-2461; family DSM-2461; genus UBA2779. Next base: position 286 of record QNBK01000306.1, read on the forward strand.
TTCGGTGGATACGTTCACTTTGATTCCCAGATTCTCCTGCCACATCTGCTGCATGGCTTCAACAATGTTTTTTACGGTTTCGTTGGTGTAGTAGCTCAGTTCCAATGTGGGGAATCCCTCTCCACCGGGATAGCCGGCTTCGGCGAGCATGGCCCGGGCACCTTCCACATCGGCGGTGGCAGAAAGTCCGTAATTCGAACGTCCTTCATCGTATGCAACACCATCAACCGAATAACCTGGAGCAATCAGGCTGAATGCCGGATTGTCAGTGGACTGAAGAACATTCTCGATAATTGCCGTACGATCCAGAGCCATGGCCAGAGCCAGGCGGACTTTCGGATTATCATAGGGAGCCTTGGAACAATTCACTTCGTAATAGGTGGTTCCATAGGAAGGAATAATCTGAAGTGCATCGCTGCTTGCTTTCAGGCTGGGCAGATCTGCAGAAGGTACTTCCCACTGACCATCAATATCCCCCTGATCCAGAGCCACAAGAGCTGTTGAGGGATCGGGGATGAAACGGAAGTTCAGCTTTTCGAGTTTCACATTGGCGGCATTCCAGTAATTCGGATTCTTCACAAGTTCATAACCTTCACCGAAAGCGATTTTCTGCATCTTGAAAGGTCCGTTGGAAATGAAGGTGTCGGCAGAACGGGTCCATTTGTCGCCGTTGGCTGTAACGGTGGCTTCATTGACAGGACTGTAAACCCACATACCCAGGATTCCGATGTAGTAGGCGGTGGGCTTCATCAGGGTAAGAACAAGAGTGTTGGCGTCCACAGCTTTAATTCCCACAGAATCAGCATCAGCGGTTCCGGCATAGTACTCTTCGGCACCAACGATGTATGTGGTGATCATCTCGGTGTACTGGGCACCCAGTGCAGGATCCAGAACCCTCAGGTAGGAGTACACAAAGTCATCGGCTGTAAGGGCTGTACCGTCGGACCATTTCAGGTTTTTCCGCAGATGGAATGTATAGCTGAGACCATCATCGCTGATATCCCAGGATTCGGCGCTGCCGCCGACAATGCTGTTATTCGCATCGTAAATCACCAGACCCTCAAAAGTGTTGAGAAGAATGGGGGATGCAAATGAGTTATTGGTGATTCCGGGGTCCAGTCCATCAGGCTCATTCTGCAGGGCAAAGGTGAGTTTCTGCTCCACCATTGCAGGGGCGGAATCTGCTGCGGATGCAGCTGCTGGAGAGGCTGGTTCTTCACCTTTACCGCCGGCAAATACCGTTGTGGAAGCCACAACGAGTACGAGAAAAAGTACTGACATTTTTTTCATAAAAATCTCCTTTCGAAATTTTGTTAACATAGCAATTATCCCTTTCCACGGGATTTTATCAATCCATCAGGTGACATGCCACCAGATGACCCCCTCCGACATCCTTCAATTCAGGCTCCACTTCCCTGCATATGTTCATACACCGGCTGCAGCGGGTATGAAAGCGGCAGCCCGAGGGAGGTGTGATAGGACTGGGAAGATCCCCTTCAATAGCTGTTCTACGTTTGTTACCGGCCAGAGCTGGATCGGGCACAGGAATAGCAGCCAACAGGCCCCGGGTATACGGATGAAGGGGTTCCCTGTAAATCTGTTCGCTGTCACAAAGCTCCATCATTTTCCCCAGATACATCACTCCCACATGGTCTGAAACGTACCGGACCATGGAAAGATCGTGGGCAATAAACAGGTAGGTTAAAGATTGCTCCTGCTTGAACTTCTGAAGCAGATTGATAACCTGGGCCTGTATGGAAACATCCAGTGCGGAAATCGGTTCATCACAGATGATAAACTCCGGCTCGAGTATGAGAGCTCTGGCCAGAGATATTCTCTGTCGCTGACCTCCGGAAAACTCATGAGGATACCGGGAAGTGTGCTCAGCTGATAATCCAACCTTGTTCAGCATCTCTACAATATTATCCCTGCCCTGCTTACTGTTTGAAATAAGCCCCTGAGCAATCAGAGGCTCGGAAACAAGTTTCAGCACAGTCATCCGGGGGTTCAGAGAAGAATAGGGATCCTGAAAAACCATCTGCATTCTTTTCCGATACGGCCGGAGTTCTTTTTCACTTAAACCGGCGATATCATCATTCCCGAGAAATACCGAACCGGAGGTGAGCTTGTGCATTCTAATGATGGATTTAGCCACGGTGGACTTTCCGCATCCGGACTCACCAACTAATCCGAGGGTTTCTCCTTTTCTGATCGAAAAACTCACATCATCAACGGCGTGTACCACCGCTTTACGCTTCCCGGAAACGGGAAAGTGCTTCACCAGGTTCTCCACTCTGATCAGTACATCTTCAGATTTATCAGTCATTACCGCCCCCGGTGAAAGGATTGTTGTTTGAAGGGGCTTTATCATCCAGCAGCCAGCAGCGGGAACCATGATCCCCGGAGATTTCAAACATCGGTGGAATCTCCAGGCTGCATATTTTTCGTGCATGACGGCAGCGGGGATGAAAGGGACAGCCTTTCGGCGGATTGGACATATCCGGGGGAGAACCGGGGATCGGTATAAGGGATACATTTCTATCCTGAACGATACTCGGAATCGATTCCAGTAAACCCACAGTGTAGGGATGCATGGGGTGGGCAAAAACATCCTCAATTCCGGCATATTCCATCACCATCCCCCCGTACATCACCATTATACGGGAACAAATTTCCGCGACGACTCCAAGGTCATGCGAAATAAAAATGATGGACATCTCCATTTCATCCTGAAGATTACGGAGAAGTTTAAGAATCTGATCCTGAATCGTCACATCCAGGGCCGTTGTGGGCTCATCGGCAATCAACAGGGAAGGCTTGCAGGCCAGAGCCATGGCAATCATCACCCTCTGCCGCATTCCTCCGGAAAACTCATGGGGATAACTTTTATACCGCTTTGCAGCATCGGGAATCTGCACCTTGTCGAACAGATCCAGCACCATCCTGCGAACTTCTGCTTTCGAATGTCTCTCGTGGGTGAGTATCATCTCTTCAACCTGTTTTCCCACCGGGATAAGGGGATTCAGAGATGACATGGGGTCCTGGAAAATCATGGAGATTCTGGCCCCTCGAACATCCCTCAGCTCCGAAGTTCCGGCCTTTGCAAGGTTGGAACCCTCCAGCCATATCTCCCCGTCGATAATACGCCCTGCAGAAGGCAGCAGCCTGAGAACCGACAAAGATGTTACCGATTTTCCGCTTCCCGATTCTCCTACAATCCCCAGGGTTTCACCCTTGTCCAGATGAAAATCAACACCCTTCACCGCCTTGATTTCTCCATCCTGGGTAAAAAATGTCGTGTGAAGATTTTTAACTTCAAGCAATCGGCTCATTCTCCTCATCTCCCTTTCAACTTGGGATCCAGAGCGTCTCTGAGCCCGTCACCGACAAAATTAAAACCAAACATCGTCAGGCAGATGGCCAGTGACGGGGCGAAGAGCTGATAGGGATTGGTCCGCAGAGCTTCCAGGGCGTCGTTACACATGGTTCCCCAGCTGGCCATAGGCGGTGATACCCCCAGGCCGATAAAACTCATAAAAGCTTCAATAAATATCGCCGAGGGAATCAGCATGGTAACGGTAAC